>NZ_JXYF01000018.1:0-48867 GCF_000967735.1 Paracoccus sp. S4493 | reverse complement strand
GCCCGCCGTCATCAGCGGCGCCGCGACCATGAAGATGATCAGCAGCACCAGCATCACGTCCACGAAGGGCGTGACGTTGATCTCGGACATCGGCAGGTTGCGCCGACGGCCCTTGCTGCGGACGCGCTTGACGACCCCGGATGCCATGTCAGGCCTCGTCCATCTGACGCGACAGAAGCGTCGAGAACTCGTCCGAGAATGCCTCCCATCCGCCGGTGATGCGTTCCGCATCGCCCGACAGCTTGTTGTAGAAGACGACGGCCGGGATGGCCGCGACCAGGCCCAGGGCGGTCGCCAGCAGGGCCTCGGCGATGCCCGGCGCCACGACGGCCAGGCTGGTGTCCTGGGTCAGGGCGATACCCTCGAATGCGGACTTGATGCCCCAGACGGTGCCGAACAGGCCGATGAAGGGCGCGGTCGACCCCACGGTCGCCAGGAAGGACAGGCCGCGGAACAGGCGCTGTTCCTCGCGCTGGATGGCCACGTTCATGGCCCGGTCGATGCGCCCGATGCCGCCCGCGATCAGCCGCCCGTCATCGCGGTGGCTGCGGCGCCATTCGGTCATGCCCGCGGAAAAGATCCGTTCGGACGGCCCCTTGGGACGGTCGCCAAGCCGGTCATAAAGATCGTCCAAGGGCTCTCCGGACCAGAAGGCGCGGTCAAAGCGGGCGGCCTCCTTGCGCGCCTGCGCAAAGGTCAGGAACTTCTGCACGATGATCGCCCAGGACCAGAACGAGGCCGCGATCAGCATGATCATGACCACCTGCACCGTCAGCGAGGATCGCCAGAACAAAGCCACGGCCGAAAAGTCGATGGCCTCGGCGGCCTGAATGGGTTCCATGGTCTACTGCCTCATCATCAGGGGCCGCAACTGCCCCCTGGCAGCCCGGCGTTGCGGCCTGTTACCCTGTAATTGCCACGGGTTTCAGCCCCCGCGGCAACACAATGGCGTCAATTTTCATCAACCTGCGTCCGTGTTGCCGCATCCGCGCGGCAGAGGCCACGGGTTCAGCCCTCCGGCAGCGCCCGCGACAGGGCAGCGGGCAGGCGCACGGGACGTCCCCGCCCGTCCAGGCTGACGATCGTCACCCGCGCCGAAAACAGCACCTCATCGCCGCGCAGCACCTGCTGGTCGACCACGATCCGCGCGGCCGTGGCGTGCGACAGGTCGGTGACCACGGTCAGCAGGTCGTCGAAGCGCGCGGGGCGCAGATAGTCGGCCTCGATATGGCGGACGGCGAAGACATGGCCCGACGTCTCCTTCATGCGCATCTGGTCGATGCCGGTGGCGCGCATCCATTCGGACCGCCCCCGCTCGATGTATTTCAGATAGTTCGCATAATAGACGAACCCGGCCAGGTCGGTGTCTTCGTAATAGACGCGCAATGTCAGGTGATGGCTCATGGGGGCCAAAATACGCGCGATCGGTCCCGTCCGCAATCAGACGTCGAACAGCGTCGCCTGACCGGTGGGGACCGGCATGTCCAGGCCCAGATGGCGCCAGGCCCCCTGGGTCAGCATGCGCCCGCGTGGGGTACGCGCGACCAAGCCCTGCTGCAGCAGATAGGGCTCGATCACCTCCTCGATGGCGTCGCGGCTCTCGGACAGGGCGGCGGACAGCGTCTCGACCCCCACGGGTCCGCCCGCGTAATGCTGCGCCATCTGCGTCAGGTACCGCCGGTCGGCCCCGTCCAGGCCCAGATCGTCCACCCCCAGCCGGTTCAACGCGATATCGGCGATCTCGCGCGTCAGGCGGCCGTTCCCCTCCACCAGCGCGAAATCGACCACGCGGCGCAGCAGCCGGCCCGCGATGCGGGGCGTGCCGCGGGCGCGGCGCGCGATCTCCAGCGTGCCTTCGGGATCGGCGCTGATCCCCATCAGCCGCGCGCCGCGCTGCACGATCAGGTCTAGCTCCGCGATCTCATAGAACTGCAGCCGGGTCGGAATGCCGAACCGGTCGCGCAGCGGCGTGGTCAGCAGGCCAAGCCGCGTGGTCGCCCCCACCAGCGTGAAGGGCTGCAACTCGATCCGCACGGTGCGCGCGGCCGGGCCCTCGCCGATCACAAGATCCAGCTCGAAATCCTCCATCGCGGGGTACAGGATCTCCTCCACCGCGGGGTTCATGCGGTGGATCTCGTCGATGAACAGGACGTCGCGCGCCTCGAGGTTGGTCAGGATCGCGGCCAGGTCCCCCGCCCGCGCGATGACCGGCCCGGATGTCATGCGGAAGTTCACCCCCAGTTCGCGCGACATGATCTGCGCCAGCGTGGTTTTGCCCAGTCCCGGGGGGCCGAAGAACAGCGTGTGGTCCATCGCCTTGCCGCGCATCTTGGCGCTTTCGATGAACACCTTCAGGTTCGCGCGCGCCTCGGCCTGGCCCACGAATTCGGACAGGTTCTGCGGGCGCAACGCGCGATCCTCGACATCGCTGTCCAGCTTTTCGGGGCGCAGGTCAGGGTCCGGCCCGGTCATCCGCGGCCCCAGGGCGTGCGCGGCGCGGCGCCGGTGCGGGGGATGCGGCTTGGTCCGGCGGCGGGGGCCGGGTCACGCGGGGCCGTGCCATCCATCGCCATCAGCCGGGCGATCCGCTCCTCGGTCGGGGGGTGGGTGGTGAACAGCCGGTCGGCCCGCATCGCGTGCAGTGGGTTGATGATGAACATCGCCGCGGCGGCGGGGTTCTTCTCGGCCGGCAGGTTCACGCTGCGCCCCGCCGCCTGCGCGATCCGGCTCAGCGCCGAGGCCAGCGCCCGCGGCTTGCCGCTGATCTGCGCGCCGGTCGCATCCGCCTCGTATTCCCGCGCACGAGAGATCGCCATCTGCACCATCATCGCGGCCATCGGCGCCAGGATCATCGCCAGGATGCCGCCGATCATGCCGCCCCGCCCCTCGCGGTTTCCCGCGAACAGCATCATGTTCCCCATCATCGCGATGGCGCCGGCCATGGTCGCGGTGACGGTCATGGTCAGCGTGTCGCGATGCCGGATATGGGCCAGCTCATGGGCGATCACGCCCTCGATCTCGTCGGCGGACAGGTGGTTCAGCAGCCCCTGCGTCACCGCCACGGCGGAGTTCTGCGGATTGCGCCCGGTGGCAAAGGCATTGGGCTGCTGGGTCGGCAGCAGGTACAGCTTGGGCATCGGCATCTGCGCGCGCTCGGCCAGCCGCGCGGTCATCGCGTGCAGTTCGGCCCCCTGTTGGGGCGACAACTCGACCGCCCCCTGCTGACGCAGGACCATCTTGTCGCTGTTCCAATAGCTGAAGAAGTTCATGCCCCCCGCGATCACCAGCGCCATCACCGCACCGCCCGATCCGCCCAGCATCCAGCCCAAGGCCATGACCAGCGCGGTCAGCGCCGCCATCAGCATGAAGACCTTGACGTTTCCTGCCATGTTCAGACCTCCGGTTCAGTCCTTGGGCGCCAGCAGACGCAGCGCCGCGCGGATCAACGCGGGCATGGCCGCCGCCGGTTCCCGCGCCTGCGCCTCGGCCACGGCGGATGCCGCCTCGGACGGACCATAGCCCAGATTGGTCAGCGCCGACAGCGCATCCGCCATCGCCTGACCCTGATGCGCGCCGGTCGCGGGGGCGGGGGCATCGGCGCGACCGCGCGCGGATGCCGCGGAGGGGCCGGGCTCGATGCCCGGCTCCTCCGCATGACCGCCCGCGGCAACGTCCCCCGCATCAATGGTCAGTGCGCCGCCCAAGGCCATGACCGAGGGCGCCTTGTCCTTCAGTTCCAGCACGATCCGCTGCGCCAGCTTGGGACCGACCCCGTTCGCCTTGCGCACCGACGCCCAGTCCCCCAGCGCGATCGCCCGGCCCAGCCCCTCGGGGCCCAGCGTGCTCAGGATCGCCAGCGACACCTTGGCACCGACCCCCTGGACCGACGTCAGCAGCCGGTGCCACTCCTTGTCCAGCATGGTCGGGAATCCGAACAGCTGCAAAAGATCCTCGCGCACCACCAGTTCGGTATACAGCGCCGCCGCCTGCCCCACCGGCGGCAGCCCCGCCGCCGTCCGCTCGCTGACATGCACGATGTATCCCACGCCCCGCACGTCGATCAGCACGTGATCGCGCGCCCGGTGCAGGATGACCCCCGCGATCCGCCCGATCATGCCGCGCCCCGCTTGGGCGTGGCGACCCGCAGCGACCGTCCCTGCAGATGACGGGCGTGACAGATGGCGATGGCCAGTGCATCCGCCGCGTCCGCGCTGTCGAAGACCGCCCCGGGCAACTGGATGCGGACCATGTGCTGGACCTGCTCCTTGCCCGCGTGCCCCACGCCCACGACGGTCTTCTTGACCGCGTTGGGCGCGTATTCCCCGACCGATATCCCCGCCTCGGCTGGCGCCAGCAGGGCCACGCCCCGCGCCTGCCCCAGCTTCAGCGTCCCGGTCGCGTCCTTGTTGACGAAGGTCTGCTCGACCGCGGCCTCGTCGGGGGCATGGGTCGCGATGACCGCGCACAGACCTCGGAACAGGACCGACAGCCGCGCGCCCAGATCCTGCGCGCCGTCCGAATGGATGGTGCCGTTGGCGATGTGACGGATGCGCGATCCGTCGACCTCGATCATCCCCCAGCCCATGTTCCGCAAACCGGGATCGATACCCAAGACCTTCATGCCGCCCTCTTTTTTCCGATTGCTAGCACGAAGCGCGAACATCTGGCTAGGGGCATGCCACGGCGGGCCATAGGTATTCGAACGACGAAGACGCCCGGCTCACTCCTCGACCACGTCCAGCACGCCGGGCACCGCGCGCAGCGCCTGACGCGCGGGGGTGGTCAGGGGGGCGTCGTTGGCGACCTCGATCTCGATGATCTCGTCACCCTCGCGGATGCGCAGGCGGATCGGGCCGCGCGACCGAGGCGGCACGATGATGTCGGTGCGGATGCGGGTCAGCACCTCGACCAGGCGCGGGATCGTGTCGGCGCCCTGCATCTCGACCGCAAGGCAGCCTGCGCCCGCGTCGGCCACGGCGTCCTCCAGCGCGGTGACCGAATTGGCCAGCATCTTAACCTGATCGCCCGACGGCTCGACCTTGACCTGCAGCACGACGCTGGCGCCCGGTTCCAGCTTGTCGCGGCTGGCGGTCAGCAGGTCCGAGAACACCGTGACCTCATACAGCCCCGTGGGGTCCGACAGGCTGACGAAGGCATAGGCGGTGCCCTTGGCGGACTTGCGCTCCATCCGCGCGGCGACCGTGCCCGCGATCTGGGCGACCAGCGGGCCGTTCAGCGCGTCCTGGCTGATCTCGGCCAAGGTCATCACCTTCTTGCGGCGCAGGGCCGGCAGATAGTCGTCCAGCGGATGCCCGGACAGATAGAATCCGACGGCCTTGTGCTCCTCTCCCAGCTTCTCGGTCGGCAGCCAGATGCCCGACAGGGGGGCACGCGGCGGCGGCAGATCCTCTCCGCCCCCGAACAGCGACGTCTGACTGGAGGCGGCCTGGCTCTGGACCGCTGCCGACCAGGCGACCAGCCCGTCCAGCGACTTCATCACCCGTGCACGGTTGTCGTCCAGCCCGTCGAAGGCGCCGGCGCGGGCCAGCATCTCCAGCGGGCGCTTGCCCACCCGCTTCATGTCGGTGCGCCGTGCCAGGTCGTGGATGTCGCGGAACGGCTGGTCCGCGCGCGCATCGTGGATCAGGCGCATCGCCTCCAGGCCCACGCCCTTCAGCGCGCCCAGGGCATAGTGGATGCGCCCCGGCCCCACGGTGAAGGTCGGCGCCGAGCGGTTGACGCAGGGCGGCACGATCTCGATCCCCATCCGATCGCATTCGCGTTTGTAAACGGCCAGCTTGTCGGTCAGATGGATGTCGCAGTTCATCACCGCGGCCATGAACTCGACCGGGTGGTTCGCCTTCAGCCACGCGGTCTGATAGCTGACCACGGCATAGGCGGCCGCGTGCGACTTGTTGAAGCCATAGTTAGCGAACTTTTCCAGCAGGTCGAAGACCTCTCCGGCCTTCTTGTCGGGCACGCCGTTGGCGACCGCGCCCTTGACGAACTTGGGCCGCTCCTTGGCCATTTCGGCCGCGATCTTTTTGCCCATCGCCCGGCGCAGCAGGTCGGCGCCGCCAAGCGAATATCCCGCCATGACCTGCGCGATCTGCATCACCTGTTCCTGATAGACGATGATGCCCTGGGTCTCGGCCAGGATGTCGTCGATGGTCGGGTGGATCGATTCCAGGTCGCGCAGGCCGTTCTTGACCTCGCAATAGGTCGGGATGTTCTCCATCGGGCCGGGACGGTACAGCGCCACCAGCGCCACGATGTCCTCGATGCAGGTGGGTTTCATGCGGCGCAGCGCGTCCATCATGCCGCTGGATTCCACCTGGAACACCGCGACCGTGCGCGCGCTGGCGAACAGGTCGTAGCTGGCCTTGTCGTCCAGCGGGATCAGGTTGATCTGGTTTTCCGTCCCCGGCGCGGGGTCGTACAACTGCCGCCCGTCGGCGGCGATGTGCAGCGGACGGCCCTGACCGTTGATCAGGTCGACCGCATTCTGGATCACCGTCAGCGTCTTGAGGCCCAGGAAGTCGAACTTGACCAGGCCGGCCTGCTCCACCCATTTCATGTTGAACTGGGTCGCCGGCATATCGGATGCCGGATCGCGGTACAGCGGCACCAGCTGGTCCAGCGGTCGGTCACCGATCACCACGCCCGCCGCGTGGGTCGAGGCGTTGCGATAGAGGCCCTCCAGCTGTTCGGCGTAATCCAGCAGGCGGGCCACCACCTCCTCGCGCGCGGCCTCGCGCAGGCGCGGCTCGTCGGCGCGGGCCTTGGCGATGCTGACGGGTTTCACGCCCTCGACCGGGATCATCTTGGACAGGCGGTCCACCTGGCCGAAGGGCAGCTGCAGGACGCGGCCCACGTCGCGCACCGCCGCCTTGGACAGCAGCGCGCCGAAGGTGATGATCTGGCCCACCTTGTCGGCCCCGTACTTGCCCTGCACGTAACGGATCACCTCCTCGCGGCGGTCCATGCAGAAGTCGATGTCGAAATCCGGCATGCTGACCCGTTCGGGGTTCAGGAACCGCTCGAACAGCAGGTTGTAGCGCAGCGGATCAAGGTCGGTGATGGTCAGCGCATAGGCGACCAGCGAACCGGCGCCCGACCCGCGGCCGGGACCGACCGGGATGCCCTGTTCCTTGGCCCAATGGATGAAATCGGCCACGATCAGAAAATAGCCGGGAAAGCCCATCTGTTCGATGATGCCCAGCTCGAAATCCAGCCGCGCGGTGTATTCCTCGACCGTGACCGCATGGGGAATCACCTTCAGGCGCTCGGCCAGGCCGGCATGGGCCTGGCGACGCAGTTCGGTCACCTCGTCATCGGCGAACCTGGGCAGGATCGGCGCGTGCTTGGACACCGCGAAGGCGCAGCGGCGCGCGATTTCCACCGTGTTCTCGATCGCCTCGGGCAGGTCGGCGAATAGGACGGCCATCTCCTCGGCCGATTTGAAGTAATGCTGGGGCGTCAGGCGGCGACGGGGTTGGGACTGGTCGACATAGGCTTTCTCGGCGATGCAGATCAGCGCGTCATGCGCCTCGTACATGGTGGTCTTGGGAAAATAGACATCGTTCGTCGCCACCAGCGGCAGACCCTTGGCATAGGCCAGATCGACCAGACCGCCCTCGGACGCGGCCTCGGCGGCCATCAGCTGGCCGTTCTCGCCGGGATGGCGCTGCAGTTCGACATAGAGCCGGTCGCCGAAGGACGCCGCCAGCCGGTCCACCAGCGCCTCGGCCTTGGGCATCTGGCCCTGCGCGATCAGCAGCCCCAAGGGGCCCGTTGCGCCCCCGGTCAGGCAGATCAGCCCCTCGGCCTTGGCGCACAGCTCGTCGACCGTCACATGCGGCAGCGCCCCGCCCTCGCGCAGATAGAGGCAGGTGGACAGCGCCATCAGGTTCATCCACCCCGCCTGGTTCTGCGCCAGGAGGACGACCGGCCCGGTGGCCTCGGCCATCAGGGTCACCTGACAACCGATAATGGGCTGGATGCCCTTGTCGCGGGCCTTCACGCTGAATTCCAGCGCGGCGAACATGTTGTTCGTGTCGGTCAGCGCGACCGCCGGCATGCCTGCCTCGAAGGCAAGGCTTGGCAATTTGCCTACTGGAATGGCACCTTCCAGCAAAGAATGCTCGGAATGTGTGCGAAGATGGATGAATCGGGGGGATTTTGCGGCCATGATCGGGACAGTATCGCAGCGTGACCAAACAGTGCAATTGCGCGGCTGCCGAATTGCGGTCTAAGCAGGTCAGGAATTTGACCAAGGGGACAGAATTGACCGACATGCCCGTGTTCCGCGCCAGGGGTCTGGGCAAGTCCTATCCCGGCGTCCGCGCCAATGACGACGTGTCGTTCCACGTCATGCCCGGAGAGATCCACGCCCTGCTGGGCGAGAACGGCGCGGGCAAGTCGACGCTGGTCAAGATGATCTATGGGCTGGTGCGCCCCGATGACGGGCAGATGTGGCTGGGCGACGGCGCCCATGCGCCCTCCGATCCGCGGGCGGCGCGCGCGGCGGGCGTGGCGATGGTGTTCCAGCATTTCAGCCTGTTCGACGCGCTGACGGTCGCCGAGAACATCGCCCTGGGGATGGAGAACCCGCCGCCGCGGCGCGAACTGTCGGCGCGCATCACCAAGGTCAGCCATGATTTCGGCCTGCCGCTGAACCCCGCGCGGCGCATCGTCACCCTGTCGGCCGGCGAACGCCAGCGGGTCGAGATCATCCGCTGCCTGTTGCAGAACCCCCGCCTGTTGATCATGGACGAGCCGACCAGCGTGCTGACCCCGCAGGAGGCCGAGCTGCTGTTCGCGACCCTGCGCAAGCTGGCGGCCCAAGGCACCGCGATCCTTTACATCAGCCACAAGCTGGACGAGATTCGCAGCCATTGCGACCGCGCCACGATCCTGCGGCACGGCAAGGTCGTGGACAGCTGCGACCCCCGCGCCCATTCCGCCCGCGACCTGGCCGCGATGATGGTCGGCGGCCAGATGCGCCAGATCGACCGCAGCGGTCGCCAGCCCGGCGCCGTCCTGCTGGAGGTGCGCGCCCTGTCCCAGCCCGCCCCCAATGCCGAGGGCACCGCGCTGAAGGACATCGCCCTGTCCCTGCGGGCCGGAGAGATCCTGGGCATCGGCGGCGTCGCCGGCAACGGCCAGGAGGAGCTGTTGGCCGCCCTGTCGGGCGAGGCACCGACCGCGCCCGGCACCGTCACGCTGGAAGGCGCGGACCTGTCAGCCGCCGGCCCTGAACCGCGCCGCGTCAAGGGCCTGCTCAGCGCGCCCGAGGACCGGCTGGGCCATGCCGCCGTCCCCGATTTCAGCCTGACCGAGAATACGCTGCTGACCGCGGGCAGCCGCAAGTCCTTGGTCCGCGGCGGGCTGATCGACCACCGGGCGGCGCGCGACTATGCGCTGGCGGTGATCGAGGAGTTCGACGTGCGCATCCCCGGGCCCCATGTCGCGGCCCGCGCCCTGTCCGGCGGCAACCTGCAGAAATTCGTCATCGGCCGAGAGGTCATGCAGAACCCGCGCGTGCTGGTCGTGAACCAGCCCACCTGGGGCGTGGATGCGGGAGCGGCAGCCAGTGTGCGGCAATCGCTGCTGGACCTGGCCCGCCAGGGCGCGGGCGTCATCGTCATCTCTCAGGATCTGGATGAGCTTTTGGAACTGTCCGACCGTTTCTGCGCCCTGAACGAAGGCCGCCTGTCGCCCCCCGTCCCCACCGACGGCCTGACGCTGGACCGCATCGGCCTGATGCTGGGTGGCGCACATGGCATGGAAGAGGCGCATCTATGATCACGCTGATCCCGCGCCAAAGCGCCTCGACCGGCTGGCAGGTCGCGACGCCGGTCATGGCCGTGCTGGCCACGATGATCGCCGGCGGGCTGCTGTTCGCGATGCTGGGCCATGACCCGGTCGCGGCGATCCGCACGATCTTCTGGGACCCGCTGTTCGGCCCTGCCGCCGGCTATTCCCGGCCGCAGCTTCTGATCAAGGCCGCGCCGCTGATCCTGATCGCCTCCGGGCTGGCCATCGGCTTTCGCGCCGGCATCTGGAACATCGGGGCCGAGGGGCAGTACATCATCGGCGGCATCACCGGCGCCGCGGTCGCCTTGGCGCTGTATCCGCTGGAGGCCTGGTGGCTGTTCCCGCTGATGGTCGCGGCCGGACTGGCCGGGGGCTGGGCCTGGGGCATGATCCCCGCGATGCTCAGGAACTGGTTCGGCGCATCGGAAATCCTGGTGTCGCTGATGCTGGTCTATGTCGCGCAGCGGATCGCGGCATGGATGGCCTTCGGCCCGATGCGCAACCCGCAGGGCATGGGCTTTCCCGGATCGCGCAACCTGCAGCAATACCCCTCGGCCGCGAACCCCGAGCTGATCGCCGGGACCGGCGCGCATTGGGGCGTCGTGGCCGCCGCCGCCGCGGTCCTGGCCACATGGTTCCTGATGAGCCGCCACATCCGCGGGTTCCACATCCGCGCCGCCGGCACCGCGCCGCGCGCCGCGCGGTTCGCGGGCGTGCGGCCGCAGACGCTGGTCGCGTTCTGCCTGGGCCTGTCGGGCGCGCTGGCCGGTGGCGCGGGCCTGTTCGAGGTCGCGGGCCCCGCGGGCCAGATCACCGACAAGCTGGGCGTCGGATACGGGTTCACCGCGATCATCGTGGCGTTCCTGGGGCGGCTGCACCCGGTGGGCATCCTGCTGGCGGGACTGCTGCTGGCGCTGACCTATATCGGGGGCGAACTGGCTCAGCTGACCATGTCGCTGCCCGCCGCGACCGTGCAGGTGTTCCAGGGGATGCTGCTGTTCTTCCTGTTGGGCTTCGACGTCCTGACCCGCTATCAGATCCGCAGAAGGCGCACCGCATGATCGACCCCCTGTCCGTCTTTCTGCTGCTGATCTCGGCCTCGACCCCGATCCTGTTCGCCGCCCTGGGCGAACTGGTCGTGGAACGCGCGGGCGTCCTGAACCTGGGGGTCGAGGGGATGATGATCACCGGCGCGCTGGCCGGTTTTGCCGCCGCCTATGCTAGCGGCAATCCGTTTCTGGGGTTTCTGGTCGCGGCCGTGGCCGGGGCGGCCATATCACTGCTGTTCGCGGCGCTGACGCAGCTGTTCCTGGCCAACCAGGTCGCATCGGGCCTGGCGCTGACCCTGTTCGGCCTGGGCCTGGCCGCGATGTTCGGCAAGCCGTTCGAGGGGGTCAAGGCACCGCCCATGCCGATCGGGCCGCTGCGCATCAACTGGATCGTGTGGCTGGGGCTGGCGATGGTGCCGGTCGTCTGGTGGTTCCTGAACCGCACCCGGCGCGGCCTGGTCCTGCGCGGCGTCGGAGAGAACCACGAGGCCGCCCACGCCCTGGGCTATGACGTGCGCCTGACCCGTCTGGCGGCCATCGCCTTTGGCGGCGCGATGGCGGGGATCGGCGGGGCATTCATATCGATCGCGACGGTCCTGCAATGGACCGAGGGGATGACCGCCGGGGCGGGCTGGATCGCGCTGGCGATCGTGGTCTTCTCGAACTGGACGGCGGCGGGCGTCCTGGCGGGGGCCTGGCTTTTCGGCGGCGTTACCGTGCTGCAGCTGCGCCTGCAGGCGGCGGGCGTGCAGGTGCCGGTGCAGCTGCTGTCGATGGCGCCCTATCTGGCGACCATCATCGTGCTGGTGGCCATCTCGGCCCGGCAGAAATACTCGCGGCGCGCGGGGGCGGCTGCCCCCGGCTCGCTTGGGACCAACTTCCACGCGCTGCGGTAGAACCGCGGCCATACCAACCAAGAGGGATACCATGAACCGCAGACATCTTCTGGCCACGGCCGCCGCCCTGATGACCGCGATGGCCGCCCCGGCCATGGCCCAGGACGAGCCGCTGAAGGTCGGCTTCATCTATGTGGGCCCCGTGGGTGACGGCGGCTGGACCTATCAGCACGACCTGGCCCGCCAGGCCGTCGAGGCCGAGTTCGGCGACCGCGTCGAGACCACCTTCATCGAGAGCGTGCCGGAAGGCGCCGACGCCGAACGCGCCCTGACCCAGCTGGCCCTGGCCGGGAACGAGCTAATCTTCGCGACCAGCTTCGGCTTCATGGACCCGGTGATGAACGTCGCGGCCAAGTTTCCCGACATCAAGTTCGAACATGCCACCGGCTACAAGACCGCCGAGAACGTCGCGACCTATGACGCGCGCTTCTACGAGGGTCGGGCGGTCATCGGCACCATTGCGGGCCGCATGACGGAATCGAACAAGATCGGCTATATCGGGTCCTTCCCGATCCCCGAGGTGATCCAGGGCATCAACTCCAGCTTCATCCATGCACGCAAGGTGAACCCGGATGTGGAGATGCGCGTCGTCTGGGCATACAGCTGGTTCGACCCCGCCAAGGAGGCCGAGGCCGCGTCGGCGCTGTTGGCCGAGGGCGTGGACGTGATCCTGCAGCACACCGATTCGACCGCGCCCCTGGCCCAGGCCCAGCAGGCCGGCGCCATCGGATTCGGTCAGGCCAGCGACATGGCGGCGTTCAAGCCCAGCCCGCGGGTGGCCTCGATCATCGATGAATGGTCGCCCTATTACATCAAGCGCGTCGGCGCGGTGCTGGACGGCACCTGGGAAAGCGGGTCCAGCTGGGCGGGCATCGGGGACGGAGAGGTCGTGATCGGAGAGATCACCGACGCCGTCCCCGCCGAGGTCAAGGCCGAGGCCGAGGCCCTGCGCGACGCCATCGGCGCGGGCGAATACCACCCCTTCACCGGGCCGCTGAACAAGGCCGACGGCACCGTCTGGCTGGCCGAGGGAGAGCCCGCCAGCGACGCGGACCTGCAGTCGATGAACTTCTACGTCGAGGGCATCACCGCCCAGATCCCGCAGTAAGCGGCCCTGACCGACACCCTGCGCGCCCCGGTCCGAAACGGCCGGGGCGTTCGTCGTTCCGGCGACATCCCGCGCAGGCCTGGCCGCGATGATGACATCCGGCCGCGACCCCGGCGATACTGTGCGCAACCGATACCGGAGGCCGCCTGATGCGCCTGCTTGCCCTGACCGCCCTGCTGCTGTCCACCGCCCCTGCCCTGGCGCAGGACGCCGACGCGCTGCTGGCGCGCTTCCTGCAGGACCGGGGCGAGGATATCGACGCCTGCTTCACCGACATGCCACAGATGCGCGACGACCAGCGCGATGCCGATTTCCGGGGTGCGACGGACGCCCCGGTGCCCCTGCGGCGGCTGGTGGTGGCCTTCGACGCATCCGGGTCGATGGCGGGTGCGCTTGGCAGCGACACCAAGATGGCGGCGGCACGGCAGGCGGTCGATGCCCTGCTGGACGACCTGCCTGATGACGTGACCGCCAGCCTGGTGGCCTTTGGCCATCGGGGCACGAACGATGATGCCGGTCGCGCCGAAAGCTGTGCGGGAGTCGAGACCCTGGTGCCCGCCACCGACGATACCACGGCGCTGAAGGCGGCGGCGCAGGCGCTGGAACCGGCGGGCTGGACGCCCTTGGCCGATGCGCTGGCCGCCGCCGGGGCGCAACTGGCGCCGTCAGACACGGCGGGCGAACAGGTCGTCTATGTCGTGTCGGACGGAGAGGAGACCTGCGGCGGCGATCCCGTGGAACAGGCGCGCGCCCTGCATGACGGCGACATCCGCGCCGTCGTCAACATCCTAGGGCTGGACCTGCCCGCCGACGAACGCGCCCAGCTGGAGGCCGTAGCCCAGGCTGGGGGCGGCCTGTTCACCCCCGTCACCACGCAAAGCGAGCTGGCGCGCGAGATCAAGGAAAGGCGTCGCTGGAACGCCAACAGCTTCGAGATGCTGAGAACCAACAACCAGGCGTCGATGACCCAGCTGCGCAATTCCAACGCCGCCGGAGGTGCGCTGCTGCGGCTGAACAACTGCATCGGTGGCCGTTCGCTGCGCGAGAGCAACCGGGTGCGTGCCTGGTCACGCGACCAGGATCTGACCCCCGACCAGCAGGCCGCGCTGCGCGCCGCGCTGACGGCCGCGCATGACGCCCATGACGCCCGCGCGGCAGAAATCCGCAGCACACTGGAGGCCGCGCGCGACAGTGCAAACCAGGCCGTCCAGGATCAGCGCGACGCCGATGCGGCCGAGTTCGAGGCGGTGCGTTAACCCATCCGCTCGCTGGCATAGCTGCCGGGCGACGGCGGGAAGACCACCGTCTTGGCCGCATTCAGGAAGACGCGGCCGTGGATATGGGCATGGACCGCGCGGGCCAGCACCTGCGCCTCGACGTCGCGGCCAAGGGAGACATAGTCGCCGGGGGACTGGGCATGGGTCACACGGACCGTGTCCTGTTCGATGATCGGGCCTTCGTCCAGGTCGGCGGTGACGTAATGGCTGGTCGCGCCGATCAGCTTGACGCCTCGCTCATAGGCCTGCTTGTAGGGGTTCGCCCCCTTGAAGCTGGGCAGGAAGGAATGGTGGATGTTGATGATCCGCCCCGACATCTGCTGGCACATCCGGTCCGACAGCACCTGCATATAGCGCGCCAGCACGACCAGTTCGGCCCCGGTCTGGTCGATGATCTCCATCTGGCGGGCCTCGGCCTCGGCCTTGTTCTCGGGCGTGACGCGGATCATGTGGAAGGGGATGTCGTGGTTTACGACGACCTTCTGGTATTCGTGGTGGTTCGACACGACGCCAACGATCTCGATCGGCAGGGCACCGATGCGCCAGCGGTACAGAAGGTCGTTCAGGCAGTGCCCGAACCGGCTGACCATGATCAGCACCTTCTTCTTGACGGCATCGTCGGTGACCTCGACCTCCATGCCGAACCGCGTGGCGATGGGCGCGAACATCGCGCGCAGGCTCTCCAGCGTCGCGGCCCCTTCGGAGCGGAAGCTGACCCGCATGAAGAACCGACCCGTCTCGACGTCGTCGAACTGGGCGCTGTCGGTGATGTTGCAGTCCGCATCCGCCAGCGCGCCGGAAATCGCCGCGACGATGCCGCGGGTCGAGGCGCAGGTCACGCGCAGGGTGAAGGTCTTCATATGGGGTCCCCGTTTTGCCGATGGCGCGAACGCCACCGGCATTTCAACGCATTGCCCGCGAAGGGCAATCACGTTTGCGACGGCGGGGGGCCGCCCGCGACATCAGGCGGCCTGCATTAGGCCGCCGGCAGCCGCGCCTCGACCATGCCCGCATACCAGCTGGAGCCCGCCGGGATCGCGTCGTCGTTGAAGTTGTAGGCCGGGTGATGGACCATCGCCGTGTCGCCGTTGCCGACCCAGATATAGGCGCCCGGACGTTCGTTCAGCATATAGCTGAAATCCTCGCCGCCCATCATCGGCTGCATGTCCATGTTCACCCCGCCCGAGATGTCGCGCGCCACGTCGGCGGCCCATTCCGTCGCCTGCGGGTCGTTCATGGTGACCGGATAGCCACGCTGGTAATCGACATCGGCGCGTGCGCCCATCGCGGCGGCGATGTTGGTGGCGACGCGCTTGATCCCCTCCTCCAGCTGATCGCGGACCTCGGGGGCCAAGCTGCGGGCGGTGCCCTTCAGCTGGACGACCTGCGGGATCACGTTATGCGCCGTCGAATCCGTCGACACCACGCAGACCGAGATCACCGCGTTCTTCAGCGGGTCGATGTTGCGCGCCACGACCGACTGCAACGCCACGACGATCTGGGCGGCGGTCAGGGTGGTGTCGATGCATTCATGGGGCTTTGCGGCATGGCCGCCCTTGCCGGTCACGGTGATATCGAACTGATCGGCCGCCGCCATCATCGCGCCGGGCCGGATCGAGAACTGGCCCACCGGCATGCCGGGCATGTTGTGCATGCCATAGAATTCGTCGATCTTCCAGCGGTCGACCAGCCCGTCCAGGACCATCGCCTCGCCCCCGGCACCGCCTTCTTCCGCGGGCTGGAAGATCACGATGGCGGTGCCGTCGAAATTGCGCGTCTCGGCCAGGTACTTGGCCGCACCCAGCAGCATGGCGGTGTGGCCGTCATGGCCGCAGGCATGCATCTTGCCCGGCGTCTTCGACGCGTATTCCACGCCCGTCTGCTCGATGATCGGCAGCGCGTCCATGTCGGCGCGCAGGCCCACGACGCGGCCCTTGCTGTCGGTCCGGCCCTTGATGACGCCGACGACGCCGGTGCGGCCCACGCCCTCGGTGACCTCGTCACAGCCGAATTCGCGCAGCAGGTCGGCCACGCGGCCCGCGGTGCGGTGGACGTCGTACAGCAGTTCGGGATGTTCGTGGAAATCGCGGCGCCAGGCGGTGATTTCGGGCAGCAGTTCGGCAAAGCGGTTCTTGACGGGCATGGTTGTCTCCTTCGGACGCAGGGTGGCGATTTCCTGCACGATCTGCAAGAGGGGCCAGGGGCACCCCGCCACGCCCTGCCCGAAAAACGATCAGCCGTGGGTGACCGGATCGACCAGCACGCGGTGCCCCGGCGCGACCTCTCGGTAGACGGACGGCTTGGCCACGTAATCGACCGGGTGCATGGGCGACGGGATGGGCTTGAAGCTGAGATCCTCGCTGATCTTCTTCTGGCGCGGGTCGGCCACGGGCACCGCCGACATCAGCTGGCGGGTATAGCTGTGCTGGGGGTTCTCGAAGACCTGCCGGCGGGTGCCCAGTTCGACGATGCGGCCCAGATACATCACGCCCACATGGTGGCTGACGCGTTCGACGACGGCCATGTCATGGCTGATGAACAGCATCGATATGCCCAGGTCCTGCTGCAGCTCCATCAGCAGGTTCAGCACCTGCGCCTGGACCGACACGTCCAGCGCCGACACGGCCTCGTCCGCGATGATCAGCTTGGGGTTCAGCGCCAGGGCGCGGGCAATGGCGATGCGCTGGCGCTGGCCGCCCGACATCTCGTGCGGATAGCGGCGCATGAAGCTGCGCGGCAGTTCCACCCGGTCGAACAGGGCCGCGATGCGGTCCTGGCGTTCGGACTTGCTGCCGATGCCATAGTTCTCCATCGGCTCTGCGACTTGGTCGTAGAGCTTCATGTGCGGGTCCAGGCTGGCGAACGGGTCCTGAAAGATCATCTGCATGTCGCGGCGCGACTTGCGCAGCGCGTTCGCCGACAGGCCGATGATGTCGGTGCCACCCAGGTCGACCGTGCCCGATTCGGGCTCGACCAGGCGCAGGATCGACCGCCCGCAGGTGGACTTGCCGCAGCCGGATTCCCCCACCAGCGACAGCGTCTCGCCGGCGTTGATGGTAAAGCTGACATCCTCGACCGCGTGCACCCGCGCGACGGTGCGGCGCAGCAGGCCGCCCTTGACCTTGAACCGCGTGGTCAGGTTCTTGACCGTCAGCAGTGGCGTGGGGTTGGCGACGACGATGGGTTCGGGGGCGCCGGTCGATCCGTCGCTCATCAGGCGCAGGCGTTCGGGGGCGGCCTTGCCGGTCATCTCGCCTAGGCGCGGGACGGCGGCCAGCAGCATCTTGGTGTAATCCCGCTGAGGATTCTCGAAGATCTGCTCGACCGGGCCTTCCTCGACCTTCTCGCCGCGATACATGACCACCACCCGGTCGGCCATCTGGGCGACCACGGCCATGTCATGGGTGATGAAAAGGACGGCAATCTGCTTTTCCCGCTTCAGCCGGTCGATCAGCGCCAGGATCTCCGCTTGGATCGTCACGTCCAGCGCGGTCGTGGGTTCGTCGCAGATCAGCAGGCGCGGCTCGCAGGCCATGGCGATGGCGATCACGACGCGCTGGCGCATGCCGCCCGACAGTTCGTGCGGATACTGGTCCAGCCGGCGTTCGGGTTCGGGAATGCGGACCTGGCGCAGGATCTCCAGCGCGCGGGCGCGGGCCTCGGCCTTCTTCAGGCCGCGATGGGTGATCAACCCCTCGACCAGCTGGTCGCCAACGGTGAAGACCGGGTTCAGCGCGGTCATCGGCTCCTGGAAGATCATGCCGATCTGGTTGCCGCGGATGTCGCGCATCGCGGCGCTGTTCTGGCGGGCCAGGTCGACGACCTTGCCGTCATCCTGTTCGAACATCAGCTGGCCGCCCGCGATGGTGCCCCCGCCGAATTCCACCAACCGCATCAGCGACAGCGAGCTGACCGATTTTCCCGACCCGGATTCGCCCACCACGCAGACGCATTCGCCCGGCTTGATGTTGAAGCTGACATCCTTGACGCCGACCACGACCCCATCGTTGGTTTCGAATTCGACCCGCAGTTTCTCAATGGAAACAAGAGGTTTGTCGTCAAGCATCTGGGGCCCCCGGGAAAGATCAAGCCAGCAGGCTAGCCATTGCCCGGGGAAAGTCAAAGCCCAAACGCATGTGCGATGGGTCTTGCCTTTCGCGCAGGCTTCGTTCGATGATGCGCGCATTCCGCAGGGACGATGACAACACGAACAACCACCCGGACAATCGGGGACGCGACAAGACGATCAGCCCCCGAATGGCTGAAGGTGGCGTGGAACCCCCCGCGGGCCGCAACACCCAACAGGAGAGTGTAATGAAACTGAGAACCGGTCTGATGGGCGCCGCCGCCACGCTGGCGATGGCCCCTGCCGCTTTCGCGGAACGCGGCAGCGACGGCCAGCTGAACATCATCATGTGGCAGGCCCCGACCCTGATGCACCCCTATCTGTCGGGCGGCACCAAGGAAGTCATCGCCGGCAGCCTGGTCCTTGAACCGCTGGCGGGCTACGACACCGAAGGCCAGATCTATGCGCGCCTGGTGACCGAGATCCCGTCGCTGGAGAACGGCGGCATCGCCGAGGACCTGACCTCGGTCACCTGGAAGCTGCGCGACGACGTGAAATGGTCGGACGGCACGCCGCTGACCGCCGATGACGTCGTCTTCACCGCCGAATACTGCATGGACCCCGAGGGTGGCTGCGCGCAGCTGGCCAAGTTCGAGGGCATCACCGCGGTCGAGGCGGTCGATCCGCAGACCGTCAAGGTCACCTTCGATTCGCCGCGCGCCGACCCGTTCTCGGCCTTCGTCGGATCGCAGTCGCCGATCCTGCAGAAGGCGCAGTTCGAGGCCTGCAAGGGCGTGAACGCGCCGACCTGCACCGACCAGAACTTCGGCCCGATCGGCACCGGCCCGTTCCGCGTCACCCAGTTCCTGACCAACGACACGATCAGCCTCGAGGCGAACCCGGAATACCGCGACCCGGCCAAGCCCGCCTTCGCGACCGTGCTGGTCAAGGGCGGCGGCGATGCGGCCGGTGCGGCGCGCGCCGTGATGGAGACGGGCGAGTTCGACTATGCCTGGAACACCCAGCTGGCCCCCGACGTCATCGCCGGCATGGAGGCCGCGGGCCGCGGCAAGGTCTCGGCTGCCTTCGGCACGCTGGTGGAACGCATCCACGTCAACCTGACCGACCCGTCGTCGTCGCTGCCCGAGGGCGAGCGTTCGACCGCCGCGCATCCGCATCCGTTCCTGTCGGACCCGGCGGTGCGCAAGGCGCTGTCCATGGCCATCGACCGCGCCCTGCTGGTCGAGATCGGCTATGGCACGTCGGGCCAGCCGACCTGCAACTATGTCCCCGCCCCCGAGGCCTGGGCGTCCGACAACACCGAATGCCTGACCCAGGACATCGCCGGTGCGAACGCGCTGCTGGACGAGGCAGGCTGGACGATGGGCGGCAACGGCGTGCGTGAGAAGGACGGCGTGCAGCTGAACATGGTCTTCCAGACCTCGGTCAACGCGGTCCGCCAGGACTTCCAGGCGCTGATCAAGCAGTGGTGGTCGGAAATCGGCGTCCAGACCGAACTGAAGACGGTCGACGCGTCGGTGTTCTTCGGCTCGGATGCGGGTTCGCCCGACACGCTGCAGAAGTTCTATGCCGACGTCGAGATGTATGCCGACAACTTCGACGGCAACAACCCGGCGCCCTACCTGTCCAAGTGGACCTGCGACAAGGCGCCCTCGCCCGCCAACCAGTGGCAGGGCGAGAACATCAGCCGCTTCTGCGACCCGGAATACGACCGCATGGTCGACGAGATCGAAGGCATCGTCGATGCCGACGAACGCGCCGCCATGGGCCGGACGATGAACGACATGCTGACCAAGGACAGCAACGCGATCATCCCGCTGGTCTATCGCGGCACGGCCTCGGCGCATTCGAACACGCTTGGCGGCGTGCAGCTGAACGCCTGGGACAGCGAGATCTGGAACGTCGCGGACTGGACCCGCGTCGAACAGTAATGCATCCTGCCGCCCTGGCCCTGCGCCGGGGCGGCGCCCCTCTCTCAGGGGCCCGCGGGCGCGCGGGACCGTGACGGGGGGACACAGATGCCCAGAAACCACCGGATCGAGGCACCATGCTGAGTTTCACCATCCGCCGGCTGCTGCTGGCCATTCCGACATTGCTGTTCATCTCGCTGGTGATCTTCCTGCTGCTGGAAGCCTCGCCCGGCGACCCCTTGGGCGACGTGCCCCTGACCGTGCCCCCGGAGGTCCGCGAACGCATGCGCGCGGCCTTGGGCCTGGGCGAGCCCTGGCCGGTCCGCTATCTGCTGTGGCTGAAGCAGTTCTTCTGGGTCGAGCCGCTGTACTGGACCGACCAGTGGTTCGGCACGAACTTCAGCGACGGCGCCCAGCGCATCATCAGCTTCCAGTCGCGCAGCCCCGTCTTCGACGTGATCGCCCAGCGCGTGCCGCAGACCCTGACCGTGGTCGGCATGTCCTATCTGGTGGGCATCCTGATCGCGATCCCCATCGGGATCATCTCGGCCTACAAGCAGTACAGCTGGTTCGACCAGATCGGCACCTTCGTGTCGATGATCGGGTTCTCGATGCCCACCTTCTTCACCGGCGTCGTGCTGATCATCATCTTCGCGGTGAACCTGCAGTGGTTCCCGTCGGTCTATGACACCACGCTGCAGGTCGACGACTGGGCCAGCTTCAAGCAGCAGGCCCGCCAGATGGTGATGCCCGTGACGGTGCTGGCGCTTTACAATGCGGCGCAGATCAGCCGCTTCATGCGCTCGTCCATGCTGGACAACCTGGGCCAGGACTATGTCCGCACCGCCCGAGCCAAGGGCCTGTCCGAACGCGTCGTCGTGTTGAAGCACGTCTTGCGCAACAGCCTGATCCCGGTCGTGACCGTGATCGCGCTTGGCCTGCCGGCGGTGTTCGGCGGCGCCATCATCACCGAACAGGTGTTCAAGGTGAACGGGCTGGGACAGCTGCTGATCACCTCGATCCACGGCAACGACATCCCGATGGTCCTGACGCTGACCTTCATCTTTGCCATCCTGATCGTCGTCTTCACCCTGATCGCAGACATCCTCTATGGGGTGCTGGACCCGAGGATCCGCTATGACTGACCCCAAATCCCCCGACGACCTGCGCGCCGCCGCAGGCAACGCCGCCGTCCCCGCCGCCGCCAGCCCCCCGGTCGTGCCCCCCCAGGGCGCGGTCGAGACCCGCAGCCAGTGGTCCGACGTCTGGCGCCAGTTCCGCAGCCACCGCGGCGCGATGGTGGCGCTGGTGCTGTTCGTGGCGATCATCCTGTTCGTGTCCGTCGGACCGCTGATCTGGACGATCGACCCGACCTATGTGGACATCCGCGCCCGCAACTCGGGCTTCTCCGCGGCCCATCCCCTGGGCACCGATCAGCTGGGCCGCGACCTGCTGGCGCGCCTGATGGCGGGCGGCCAGGTGTCCATCGCCGTCGGCCTGACCGCGATGATCATCGCGATCTTCCTGGGCAGCCTGATCGGCGTGATGTCGGGCTATTTCCGCCGGCTGGACGCACCGCTGATGCGCCTGACAGAGCTGTTCCTGGCGCTGCCGCTGCTGCCCTTGCTGCTGCTGATGGTGACGCTGTTCCGCGAGCCGCTGTCACAGACCTTCGGCCCGGCGCTTGGCATCTTTTTCCTGATCGTGACCGCCATCGGCGCGACCAGCTGGATGCAGGCCGCCCGCATCGTGCGCGGCGAGGTGCTGGGCCTGAAGGAACGCGAGTTCATCCTGGCCGCGCGGTCCATCGGCACGCCGTCGCACCGGATGATCACGCGCCACATCCTGCCCAACGTGCTGTCGCCGATCATGGTGGCCGCGACCCTGGGCATTGCCACCGCGATCATCACCGAAAGCGCGCTGTCCTTCCTGGGCTTGGGCTTTCCGCCCGACTTCCCGACCTGGGGACGGCTGCTGTTCGACGCCGTGGACCAGATGGTGCTGTATCCGTGGCGGGTGATCTTTCCCGGCTTGCTGATCTCGCTGACGGTGCTGTGCGTGAACTATATCGGCGACGGGCTGCGCGACGCCATGGACCCCCGCATCCGGGGGCGCTGACGGAAAAGGGGGGCCAAGCGGCCCCCCTTCTTCGTTTCAATAGGCCGCGCTGCCGCTGCCCGCAGGCAGGGCGCCATAGGGCAGCCAGATCGTCTTGGACCGCGTCGCATGGTGCAGGAACGCCTCGCCCTGCGCGTGGACGCCGGTCCAGTCGCGGGCGGGCACGGCCCAGACCGGCTTCAGGTTCCCCGCCGCCGCCCGGTCCACCGCCGCCAGACCTGCCGCAGGTCCCGCGTGCCAGAAGCCCGCGACCTCCTCATGGGCAGCCAAGGGCACGGCCAGATCGGCGGTGACCCCGGTCACGATGTTCACCACGCCCGCGGGCAGGTCCGAGGTATCGAACACCTGGTACAGGTCCGTCACCGCCAGCGGATCGTCCTGCGCGGGGATCGCCACGACCGCGTTGCCCATGGCGATGGCGGGCAGCACCAGCGACAGGAACCCCGCCAGCGGCTGTGCATTCGGGCAGGCGATGCCGATGACGCCCATCGGTTCGGGGATCACGTTGACCAGATGGCCCGGTTTGGCCTGCACGGTCGTACCGTCGAACTTGTCGGCCCAGGCGGCATAGTGGAAGGCGCGCGCGATGGCGGCATCGACCTCGGCCCGGCTGGTGCGGGCGGCGAATTCCGCGGCCCGCGCCGACAGGTTCTCGGCAATGTAATAGAGGACCTGCGCGCGGGCATGGCCGCCCGCCGCCGCCCATTTCCCCGCCTTCGTCGCGGCCTCGACGGCGTTTCGGATGTCCTTGCGGCTGCCCAGGGGGGCCAGCCCGCCCGGCACCGCATACATCGCGCCGCCATCGGGCCGCTTCTGCGCGCCGCCGTAATAGAGCTTGGCCGTGCGGTCGATGCCCTGCTGCGGCGCGGCCCCGTCCGTCACCGCGACGGCGGCCTTGGGGGCGACCTCGCGCGCGGGCTTTATCGGCGGTTCGGCCAGATAGTCGCGCATCCCCGCGGCCCCGCCCTCGCGCCCGTAACCGCTTTCGCGATAGCCGCCGAAGGGGGCTGCGGCGTCGAACATGTTGGCGCCGTTGATCCAGATCACCCCGGCCTTGATGCGCGCGGCGATGTCGGTGGCGACCGTCGCGCTTTCCGACCAGACCGATCCGGCCAGGCCATAGCGGGTGTTGTTGGCCAGCTCGACCGCCTCATCCGCGGTGCGGAAGGTCGACAGCGTGGCGATGGGGCCGAGGATCTCCTGCTCCATGCCGGGATTGGCGGGGGCGATGTTCTTCAGGTATCCGGGCGCGATAAAGCAGCCTTCCTGCGCCTGCCCGCCGACCAGTTCCGCCCCGGCATCTGTCGCGGCGCGGCAGATCGACAGGATGCGGTCCTTTTGTACCGGATCGACGATGGCGCCGATATCGGTGGACTTATCCAGCGGCGCGCCCACGCGCAGCCGCGCCATGCGGGCCGACAGCAGCGTTTCGAACCGCTCCGCCACGGATTCCGCCACCATGATGCGCGACCCCGCGCAGCAGACCTGGCCCTGGTTGAACCAGATGCTGTCCACGACGCCCTCGACGGCGGCGTCCAGATCGGCGTCCTCCATCACCATGAAGGGCGACTTGCCGCCCAGTTCCAGCGTCAGCTTGCGCCCGGTCCCGGCCAAGGCGGTGGCGATGCCGCGCCCGACCTCGGTCGATCCGGTGAAGGCGATCTTGTCGACCTCGGCCGCGACCAGGGCCGCGCCCGTTGCCCCGTCGCCGGTCACGATGTTCACGATGCCCGCGGGCAGGCCGACCTCCTGGCAGATCTCGGCGAAGGCCAGGGCGGTCAGGGGGGTGTATTCGGCGGGCTTCAGGACGACCGTGTTGCCCGCGGCCAGCGCCGGCGCGACCTTCCAAGCCAGCATCAGCAGCGGAAAGTTCCACGGGATGATCTGGCCGCAGACGCCCAGGGGGGCATGGCCCGGAAACCGCGTGTCGCGCAGTTCCGCCCAACCCGCGTGGTGATAGAAATGCCGCGCGACCAGCGGCACGTCGATGTCGCGCGCCTCGCGGATCGGCTTGCCGTTGTCCAGCGTCTCCAGGACCGACAGGAAGCGTTCGCGCTTTTGCACATGCCGGGCCAGCGCATAGAGATGCCGCGCCCGCTCGGTGCCCGACAGCGCGGCCCAGCTCTTCTGCGCGCGGCGCGCGGCCTTGACCGCCGCCGCGACGTCGTCCGCCGTTCCCTGCGTCACGCGGGCCAGAACCTCGCCGGTGGCGGGGTCGCGGGTCTCGAAGGTGTCGCCCGGCTTGGTGAAGCTGCCGTTGATGAAATGGCCGAACGTCCCGCGCCGGGCCAGCCAGTCGCGGACCGCGGACGCGTCCTCGGTCGAGGGGCCGTATTCCATGGTCTGCATGATCTCGCTCACTTTGGTCATCGGATCCTCAGGCAATCGCTTGGCGGTGGGCGGCAGCATAGCGGCCCGTCACGTGGTGGCTGATCTGGCGCTCGATATCGCCCAGCAGGCTGGAGGCGCCGATGCGGAACAGGTCCGGGGCCAGCCAGTCGCGGCCCAGCTCCTCGTTCATCAGCACCTGCCAGCTGATCGCGTCCTTGGCGGTGCGCAGGCCGCCCGCGGGCTTGAACCCGACCTTGATGCCGGTGCGGGCATGAAAGTCGCGGATGGTGCGAACCATGACCAGGCTGACCGGCAGGGTCGCGTTCACGCCCTCCTTGCCGGTCGAGGTCTTGATCCAGTCAGACCCGGCCTGCATCGCCACATGGCTGGCCTTAGCGACATTCTCCAGCGACTTTAGGTCGCCGGTGGCCAGGATCGCCTTCATCCGCGCCGCGCCGCAGGCCTCGCGCATGGCGCGCAATTCGTCATACAGCGCCGCCCAGTTGCCCTGCAGCACATGGGCGCGGGTAATGACGATGTCGATCTCATCGGCGCCCTGATCCACGGCATAGCGGATCTCGGCCAGGCGCAGGTCCAGGGGCATCAGGCCTGCGGGAAAGCCAGTCGCCACGCTGGCGACGGGGATGCCGCTGTTGCCCAGGGCGCGCTTGGCGGGCGCGACCATCGTCGGATAGACGCAGACCGCGCCGGTGGTCAGCCCGGTCACGCCCACGGCCTCCAGCAGATCGGCGGCGATCGGCTGGCGCGCCTTGGCGCACAGACGGGCGACCCGGTCGGGCGTGTCATCGCCCGCCAGCGTGGTCAGGTCGATGCAGCGCACCGCGTTCAAAAGCCACGCGGTCTGGTGATCCTTCTTCAGGCTGCGGCGCGCGGGTAACGTCGCGGCGCGGCGTTCGACCGCCGGGGTGTTGATGCGGATGCCCTCGAACCAGTCGGGGTGGAGGTCGGTTCCGGGGTTGGTCATGCCGGTCTCCTTGCGCTGCGCTGACGGAACTGCGCCCACATGCGCCAGACCAGCGTCAGCAAGGCCAGCAGCACGCCACATACGATCAGCGCGGCCCAGTTGGTCGGGCGGTCGTCGGGGCCCGCCACGGTGTTGATGGAAATCGCATTGGGATAGGTCGACATCCACGGCAGGCGCCAACCATAGGCGGTCACGCTGACCCAGATCGGATCACGCGCCGAGGATTGCAGGTTCGTGGCCTCGGCCTGCAGGTTCGCGCTGTCGTACTTGAAATAGGGTGGCCAGACCCAGCCAGTATCCTCGTTACGATAGACGAAGACGCGCCCGCCGGGCCGCACCGCGTCGATGAAGCGCACGTCGCGCTGGCCTTGGGCGTTCTCGACCGTGCCGGTGCTGTCGGATGCCCAGAAGATCGCGGCCGAGGGCGGGATCTCCGTCAGGCGGTTGTAGGTGTTGCTGATCCGCAGCGTGTTCTGGGACGGCAGGGTGTAATCCAGCAGGCCAAAGACCAGGATGCCGAACAGGACGCCTGCGACGACGCGCACATAATACATGGCAGCTCCTATTGCCAGTTGACCAGGATGACGATGACCACGACGGCCAGCGTGGGCAGCACGAAGACCAGGCCGGCCAGCCGCGCCCGCAGGGTCCGGTTGAACCCGACCATCGCCTTGGCGATGAACGCACGCCGTGCGGCAGTGTTCCCCGCCTGGTCGGGATGGCGGGCATCCCACCGGTTCTCAAGCCGTTCGACCTGTCCGGACCGGATATGCATGCGCAGCAGCACATAGAACACCACCTGCGCCGCCAGCACGAACAGCCACAGCCGGATCACCGCCACCGCAAAGCCCCCGTCATCATTGGCGACCACGTTAGCACGCCCCGCGCGGCAGGGGCCAGATGTCGCGTCGCGTCACGGCGGCGCAGCGTGCAACCCTTTGAACGCGTGCGGCGTTCGGCGGCCGAAAGGACCCCCATGACCCGCCCGATGTCCGAACAAGCCGTCCTGCGCCTGTCGATCGCCATGACCTTCGTCGTGGCGGCGGTGGGGATCGGTTTCGGCGTGGCGTCGGGGTCGGCGTCGATCATCTTCGACGGCATCTATTCGCTGACGGATGCGGTGATGACGTCGGTCGCGCTGCTGGTGTCGTCGCTGATCACCCAACGCCTGTCGGAACGCCGCCAGGCCCGGCTGGTCCAGCGGTTCACGATGGGCTTCTGGCACCTGGAGCCGATGGTCCTGGGCCTGAACGGCATCCTGCTGTCGGGGGCCGCGGTCTATGCGCTGGTGACGGCGGTGGGCAGCCTGCTGACCGGCGGCCACCCGCTGCAGTTCGGGCGGGCCATCCTCTATGCCACGGTGGTGCTGATCGTCGCCATCGGCATGGCAATCCACAACCGTCACGCCAACCGGTCGATCCGGTCGAACTTCGTGGCGCTGGACGTGCAGGGCTGGACCATCTCGGCCGCGCTGACGGGGGCGCTGCTGGCGGCCTTCGTCTTTGGCTGGGCAATCCAGGGAACGGCGCTGGCCCCCCTGTCGCCCTATGTCGATCCGGCCGTGCTGGCGCTGGTCTGCGTGATCGTGATCCCGCTGCCGGTGCCGACCATCCGCAGGGCGCTGGCCGACATCCTGCTGATCACGCCCTCCGACATGCTGGCCGAGGTCGACGCCGTGGCTGGCGACGTGGTTGCCCAACACGGCTTTCTGGACCACCGCGCCTATGTCGCCCGTGTCGGGCGCGGCCGCCAGATCGAGCTGTACTTCATCGTCCCCCAGGGCCAGCCCCCCCGCCCGCTGGAGGAATGGGACGCCATCCGCGACCAGATCGGCGAGGCCATCGGCGGCGACATCACGAACCGTTGGCTGACCATCGCGTTTACCACCGACCCGGAATGGGCCGACTGACCAGGAGCATGACCATGACCTCGACCGCGCTGACCGACCCGACTGCCGACCTGCAGGCCGAACTGGACCGCCTGGCCGCCCGCCAGCTGGCCGGGCGCGGCCTGCTGATGCGCGGGGTCGAGGCGGTGGGCCGGCTGACCGAAGGCGCGGCCACCACGGTCCTGGGCCTGTCGCCCCTGTCACTTGAGAAGGTCATGGAAAGTGCGTTCCGCCAACTGTACGACCTGTCCGCGCGCGGCGACGGGATCAGCGTGGTGCGTGACGCGCCGCTGGTCGCCAACAGGGCGGCGGCGGTGATGTCGGGAGCCACGGGCGGATGGTTCGGACTGGCGGGCATCGTGCCTGACCTGGTGGCCTCGACCACGGTCATCTTCAATTCCATCCAGAAGGTCGCGCGCAAGCATGGCTTTGACACCACCGATCCGCGGGTGCGGCTGGAATGCCTGGCGGTGTTCCAGTACGGCGAGCCGGGACAGGAAGGCGACGCGGCCGCGCAATCGTTCCTGGCGAACCGCCTGCTGACCAACGGGCAGACCGTGTCGACGCTGATCACCCGCTTTGCCGGTCAGTTCGCGACCCGCCTGACGACCAAGCTGGGCGCGCAGGCCGTTCCGGTCCTGGGCGCGGCGACGGGGGCCGCGATCAACTATGCCTTCCTTGATTACTACGAACGGGTCGCAGACATCCATTTCCGCCTGCTGCGGCTGGCAGAAAACCATCCGGGCACGGATGTCGACGCGGCCTATGCCCAGGCCCTGACCCGCGCGGGACAGCCCCGCCTGTCCCGCCGTCAGAAGGGGACGTCGTCGCCCCCGCCCGCCGGCTGAACATAGGCCGCCTTGATGTTCTTGAACCCGACCTCGAACTGGACGGTCAGCGTGTCCTCGGCGATGCCCATCACCTGACCCTCGCCGAACTTGGCGTGGGTCACGCGGTCGCCCACGGTGAATCGCGACGCGGGCGCCGCGTTGATCGTGACGGGGGTGCGATGTACCGGCTGGCCGCGATCGGCGGCCCGCGCCTGCATCCGCTTCCATCCCGGAGAGGCATAGACATCGGCCTTGGCCACCCGTTCGTCCATCCGCGTGCCGCCCGCCATCGCCATGGCCGCGCCGTATCCGCCGCCGTACAGGCCCGGCGGGGTCAGCACCTCGACATGGTCCTGGGGCAACTCGTCGATGAATCGTGACGGCAGGCTGGACTGCCACTGCCCGTACATGCGCCGGTTTCCGGCAAAGGTGATCGTGGCCAGGCGTTCGGCGCGGGTGATGCCGACATAGGCCAGCCGCCGCTCCTCCTCCAGGCCCTTGGTGCCCTGCTCGTCCATGGCGCGCTGGTTCGGGAACAGCCCGTCTTCCCAGCCCGGCAGGAAGACGACCGGAAACTCCAGCCCCTTGGCACCGTGCAGCGTCATGATGCTGACCTGTTCGGCCTGCTCTCCGTCGTCGCGGTCCATGACCAGCGACACGTGCTCCAGAAAGCCCTGAAGGTTCTCGAATTCCTCCAGTGCCTTGACCAGTTCCTTGAGGTTGTCCAGCCGTCCCGGCGCGTCGGGCGACTTGTCGTTCTGCCACATCGCGGTATAGCCCGATTCGTCCAGCACCCGCTCGGCCAGTTCCACATGGCCCACCCCGTCGCGCACCGCCATGTGCGACCGCCCGATCAGCGCCACGAAATCGCGCAGGTTCGCCAAACCCTTGCCGCCCAGCTGCTTCTCCTCCACGACGATGCGCGCACCCTCCAGCAGGTTCACGCCGTTCCGCCGCGCCGCATGCTGGACCGTCTGCAGCGCCTTGTCGCCCAAGCCGCGCTTGGGCGTGTTCACGATCCGCTCGAAGGCCAGGTCGTCGTCCGGGGACACCACCAGCCGGAAATAGGCCATCGCGTCGCGGATCTCCTGTCGCTCATAGAAGCGCGGGCCGCCGATCACCCGATAGGGCAGGCCAATGGTCATGAACCGGTCCTCGAAGGCCCGCATCTGGTGCGACGCGCGCACAAGGATCGCCATGTCGTTCAGGCTGACGCGGCCCAAGGCCTGTCGATGGCCGCCCTGAAACGCCTCGATCTCCTCGCCGATCCAGCGCGCCTCGGCCTCGCTGTCCCAATGCCCGATCAGGCGCACCGGCTCTCCGGGTTCGGCGTCGGTCCACAGCGTCTTGCCCAACCGCCCCTGGTTCGCCGCGATCAGGCCGGACGCCGCCGCCAGGATCTGCGGCGTGGACCGGTAATTCTGCTCCAGCCGGATCACCTCGGCGCCCGGAAAGTCCTTCTCGAACCGCAGGATGTTGCCAACCTCGGCCCCGCGCCACCCATAGATCGACTGGTCGTCGTCGCCCACGCAGCAGATGTTGCGATGCGCCTGCGCCAACAGCCGCAGCCACATGTACTGCGCGACGTTGGTGTCCTGATACTCGTCCACCAGGATATAGCGGAACCGGTCCTGCCATTGGCGCAACACGTCTGGATGCGCCTGGAACAGCGTCACGCAATGCATCAGCAGGTCGCCGAAATCGACCGCGTTCAGCGTCAGCAGCCGGTCCTGATAGGACGCGTACAGCTTGCCGCCATGCCCGTCAAATGCCTCACCCTCGCCCCGGGGCAGGTTGCCGGGCGTGATGCAGCGGTTCTTCCACCCGTCGATCAGATGCGCCAGCTGCCGTGCGGGCCAACGCTTCTCGTCGATGTTCTCGGCCGCGATCAGCTGCTTCAGCAGGCGGATCTGGTCGTCCGTGTCCAGAATGGTAAAGCTGGGCTTCAGGTGCAGGTTGCCGTGCCCGATCAGCTCGGCATGCCGCCGCAGAATCTTGACGCTGATGCTGTGGAAGGTGCCCAGCCAAGGCATCCCCTCCACCGCATCGCCCAGCAGGCGGCCGATCCGGTCTTTCATCTCGCGCGCAGCCTTGTTGGTGAAGGTCACGGCCAGCAACTGCCCGGGCCGCGCCTTGCCCAGCATCAGCAGATGCGCGATCCGCGTGGTCAGCGCGCGCGTCTTGCCCGTGCCTGCCCCCGCCAGCATCAGGACTGGCCCGTCCAGCGCCTCGACAGCGGCGCGCTGCGCGGCGTTCAGCCCGTCCAGATACGGCGCGGGCCGCGCGGCCATCGCGCGCTGCGACAGCGGCACCGCCGCCAGATCATCGGAATCGTTGAAATGCTCCATTCCGCCAACATAGGCATCGCCGCGCGCCAAGGAAAGCCCGACGTTCGCCCTATGTTCTCACCCGTGCCGAAATGGTGCGCCCCATCAGCAGGGGGTCCGGGGGGCGCGCAGCTCCCCCGGCCACCGCGGGACGCAGATCAGGCGCGCAACCCCGCAAAGGTCGCAGGGTCCAGCGATGCCTGGGCAAAGGTCGGCCCGCTGGTCAGCAGGCTGACCGCATCATGAGAATGCAGCGATTCCTGGTGGCTTGCCACGACACGAAAATCGCCCACCCGCGGATCGGCGATCAGCTGGCCCGCAAAGGCCCGCACCGCATCCTCGACAAAGATCGGGTTCGCCGCGTTCAGCTCGGCAAAGGCCTGCTCATCCTCGCGCTTGACCATGACCTGCGTCTCGGTCGGCACGGCGGCGCGGCAAAGCGCGATGACATCCTCGAACCAGATCCGCTCGGGGCCGTCCATCACCAGCGATATCCGCGCGACTGACCGCTGCGAATGCGGGGTGGCCAGCCGCCCGCGCGTCTGTCGGGCATGCTCGGACAGTTCTAGCGAACAGGGGCAGGTCGACGAATAGATGTAATCGACATGCATGACCCGCAGCCGCGCGCCGGCCACGTCGATCACCTCCAGCGCGATGTCGTAATATTGCCAGCCTGACAGGCCCGACCGCAGGCTGTCCACCCGCACCGGGTACGAAAACCGCATCTGGATCCGCGCATCCAGCGCGTCCAGGTCGGTCTTGTAATCGTCCAGCGCCGCCTCCAGCACCGACAGGCTGAACGCATGATCGGCGTGGCCATAGAACGACCGCATGATCCGGGACATGTTGATGCCCTTGCGGTCGGCCTCCAGACTGACGGTGCCGGTCACGCTGGTCTCCAGCGTGATCTCTCCGCCGTCGCGCACCAGATAGCGGATCGGCAGCCGAAAGTTCGAGATGCCCACATGCTGGATCGCGGTGCGCGCGCCCACGATCAGGCTGGCAGGCCCGTTCTGCAGGTCCGGCAGGCTGTCCTTGTAGGCGGGGTCCACGCGGAACTCCGCGTCATAGCTGCGCGCCAGCGCGGGATAGGCGGGGGTCAGGGGGCGGATCTCGGTCATGGTGCCTCCGGCGTGATCGCCACAGATATAGGGGGCGGCACAACAAATGTCAGCCCGCCCCTGCAGATGCGCCACGCCACGATGACGCAGCCCGGCTCAGCCCTGCAGCGCGTCCATCAGATCGGCGGTCAGGTCACGCGCGTCCTCCAACCCCACCGACAGGCGCAACAGGCCCGGCGTGATGCCAAGGCGCGCCTTGTCCTCATCGGTCAGGCGCGAATGGGTGGTGGTTGCCGGATGGGTCACGATGGATTTCGCATCGCCCAGGTTGTTCGAGATCGCGATGATCCGCAGACGATCCAGCGCGGCGAAGGCCGCCTCCTTGCCGCCCGCCAGTTCCATCGCGATCATCGTGCCGCCCGACCCCATCTGCCGCATGGCCAGGTCGTGCTGCGGATGATCGGCCAGGCCCGGATAGATCACGCGGCTCAGCGCCGGATGGCCGTGCAGCGCGGCGGCGATGCCCGCGGCGGCCTCGGCCTGGGCGCGCACGCGCAGGTCCATGGTCTGAAGCCCGTTCAGCATGATCCAGGAATGGAACGGGCTGATCGCCCCGCCGGTATGCTTCAGATAGGGCTCGGCCACCTCGCGCACGAACTGGCGCGTGCCGCAGATCACCCCGGCCAGCGCCCGCCCGCCGCCGTCGATATGCTTGGTCGCGGAATAGACGACCACATCGGCCCCCTGCTCGACCGCGCGGGAAAAGACCGGGGTCGCGAACACGTTGTCGACCACCACCGTCGCGCCCGCCGCATGGGCAAGGTCCGCGACGGCGCGGATGTCGATCACCTCCAGCGTGGGGTTTGACACGCTCTCGAAGAACACCGCCCGCGTGCCGGGCGTGATCGCCTTGGCCCATTGGTCCAGATCGGTGCCGTCGACATAGCTGACCTTGACCCCGAACCGCACCAGCAGGTCCAGCACGTACAGGCAGGACCCGAACAGCGCCCGCGCCGCGACGACGTGATCGCCCGGCTTGCACATCGCGAACATCGCGCCGTTGACGGCGGCCATGCCGCTGGCGGTGGCAAAGGCGTCCTCGGTCCCCTCCAGCGCGGCGATGCGGTCCTCGAACATGCGGCTGGTGGGGTTGCCGTAGCGGGCATAGATGAACTCGTCCGGGCCGGTGCCCTGGAACCGCGCCTCGGCCGAGGCCGCGTCGGGATAGACGAAGCCCTGGGTCAGGAAGATCGCCTCGGCCATCTCGCCATACTGGCTGCGCCGGGTGCCGTGATGGACGGCCTGGGTCCGGGGATGGGGGGTGCGGGGGGTCAACTTGTCGTCGGACGAAACGCTCATGCGGGCTGCCTTTCCGTGGTCTCCTGCGGCGTAATCCCCACAGGCATCTTTCGCAAGTCCCGCGACCCCGGGCGCGCCGAACTGTCGCCTGGCCGACAAATTGCAGGAAATGCAGATAAAGGCTTAGTTTACAGGGGGATGCTTGATCTTCCTGTCCAAATGGACAGTTGGAAACCGACGGGTCGCAAGCTATGGTTGAACCACGGTCGGGTGATGTTCACCCAAAACCGGTACGGGGCTTTCGCCCCGCTTTCACCAGTGTCCCGCAGGTGCGGGGTCGTGTCACAAGTTTCCTGAAGACGGTTCCTGCGGTCCAGTGTGTTGCTGTGACCATCGCGTGTTTATTCGGACGGCGGGACCCGGACAGTTGGGGGCGGCAGGTCGTGCCGCCCCCAATGGTCCCTTAAAGATAGTCGCCGCGTTGCAGGCCGTACTTGGCCATCTTCTCGTTCAGCGTCCGGCGCGGCAGGCACAGTTCGTCCATCACCCCGGAAATGCTGCCCTTGTGGCGGCGCATGGTGTTGTCGATCAGCATTTTCTCGAAGCTCTCGACATATTCCTTCAGCGGCTTGCCCTCGGTGGTGGTGGCCTGCTGGTTGTCCTCGCCATCCGCCATCAGCAGCGACGCGATCGACCCCGACCCGCGGCGGTTTTGCAAGACGGCGCGTTCGGCCACGTTGATCAGTTGGCGGATGTTGCCCGGCCAGGGCGCCTGCAGCAGCTGCGCGGCCTCCTGCGCGCTGACCTGAGGCGGCTCGCAGCCGTATTCCTCGCTGAACTGCTCGGTCATGCGGGTGAACAGCGCCAGGATGTCCTCGCCCCGCGCGCGCAGCGGCGGCAGGGTGATCTTCAGCGCCGACAGGCGATAGAACAGGTCAGGGCGCAGCGAATCCTCGGCCTTGCGGCCCTCGCCACGAGCGTTGCTGATGGCGATGATGCGCGTCTCGGCAGGTGTGCCCTGCTCGCTGATGAACGCCAGCAGGCGGGCCTGCAGCGCCTCGGACAGGGCCTCGACATCCTCCAGGCAAAGCGTGCCGGCGCGGGCCTCCTCGACGGCGGGCAGCCCGTCCTCGATGGGGCCGAACAGGCGCGATGCCAGGGCCTCGTCGTTGTAGGCCGCGCAGCTGACCGGCACGAACTTCTTGGACGCGCGTGGCCCGACCGCATGCAGCGCATGGGCGACCAGCGTCTTTCCAGTGCCGGTCTCGCCGTCGATCAGCACGTGGCCGTCGGCCTGGCCCAGGTCCAGGATGTCCTCGCGCAGGCGCTCCATCACCGGGCTGGCGCCGATAAGCTTGGACATGACCTGCTGGCCTTCCGACAGGTCGCGGCGCAGGGCGCGGTTGTCCAGGGTCATGCGCCGGGCCTGCGTGGCCTTCTTGGCCAGCTGGGTCATGCGGTCTGGGTTGAAGGGCTTCTCCATGAAATCCATCGCGCCAAGGCGCATCGCCTCGACCGCCATGGGCACGTCGCCATGGCCGGTGATCATGATGACGGGCAGGTTCGAATCCAGGCCCATCAGGCGTTTCAGAAAGGCCATGCCGTCCATGCCGGGCATGCGGATGTCGCTGACGACGATGCCGGGCCAGTCGGACCCGATGACCTTCAGCGCGTCCTCGGCGCTGGCAAAGGTCTCGGTCTCGAAGCCCGACAGGACCAGCCACTGGCTGATCGATTCGCGCATGTCGGGTTCGTCATCCACGATGGCGATCTTCAGCTTGCGGGACATTCTTGTCATCCTCTCGTGTTGCGTCATTCGGCCGCCAGGGCCTGACGGGGCTGTCCGGGGCGATGCAGCGGCAGCTCGACCCGGAACACCGCTCCGCCGGTGTTTTCGTTATGGGCGGTCAGGCGACCCCCGAAATCGGCGACGATCGTGGACGAGATCGCCAGCCCCAGCCCGGTCCCCTCACCGGGCTTCTTGGTGGTCCAGAAGGGTTCAAACAGCTTTTCCAGGTCCGAGACACCCGGCCCGTTATCGCGGACGGACACATAGGCGTGAGCCGCGGCCTCGACCGTGATCTCGATCGCGGCGTCGGGGCGGCCCTTGACCGCGTCGACCGCGTTGCGCAGCAGGTTGATCAGCACCTGTTCCAGCCGGATGCGGTCGGCCATGACCATCACCCGCTCGCGCGGCACGATGCGGATGATGCGGATGGGTCGGGTGCGCAGCTGGGGCTCCATCATGGTCAGCGCGCTGCTGACTGCGGCGCGCAGATCGACCGGCTCGACCGCCTCGCCGCCCTTGCGGGCATAGGACTTCAGCTGCCGGGTGATCGCACCCATCCGGTCGATCAGGTCGTCGATGCGCTGGAAACTGGACAGCGCCTCCTCGGGGCGGCCGCGCTGCAGCAGCAGCCGCGCCCCCGCCAGATAGGTCTTCATCGCGGCCAAGGGCTGGTTCAGCTCGTGGCTGACGCCGGCCGACATCTCTCCCAGGGCGGCCAGCTTGGAGGATTGCTGCATGGTCTGCTCGGCCACGCGCAGCTCCTTCTGCACGCGCTCGCGTTCCGCGATCTCTCGGGTCAGGCGGGCGTTCAGGGCGCGCAGGTCGGCCGATTCGCGCATATAGGCCTGGCTCTGGATGCGCGCGCGCCGCGACAGCATCCAGAACGCCCCCGCCAGCAGGATGGCGAAACCCATGATCTGCAGCGCCAGAATGGCGTTGACGCGCTCACGCACGGACGAATAGGCGGTGAAACTGATCATCCGCCAGCCGCGGAATGGCACCCGCGCCTCGGACTGCATCACCGCGCGGCCCTGGACATAGGCGTCGGCGGGGCTGGAGGTCCAGTCCGCCGTCACCTGGAACGCCCGCCGGATCGCAGAGGGCGCATCGCGCACCGCCTGCGCCTCGGCGACGGTCAGGCCTCGCCAGCGCGGCTCGGTCGACAGGATGATCACACCCTCGCTGTCGGTGACGGCCACAGCATCGGAAATGCCCGCCCAGGACCGTTCCAGCCGGGTCAGGTCGGCGCCGACGACGATCACACCCAGCGTCCGCCCCTCGGACACCACGGCGCGGGAATAGGCGAACTCATGGGCGCCCGATGCCAGTTCGGACACGGTGAAGACCGTGTCGCGCGACCGCAGTGCCTCGACATATTGCGGGGCCGCGACGCTGTTCGTGCCGATCTGATAGCGGTCCGTGGCCCCCACGACCCGCCCCGATGCGTCCAGCAAGCGGATCGAGGCCGCGCCGATCTCTTTCTGCGCGGTCATCAGCCGCGCCGAGGTGGTGGAAAAATCGTTGCCGTTCAGCGCCCCGATCAGCGCCGGATCGCGTGCCAGCAGCAAGGGCACGACCGAATTGCGCTGCAGTTCCGACATCAGGTTGCCCGAATACAGCGCCAGACGCAGTTCGGACCGCACGCGCGTGTTCTCGGAGAAGCGGTCGGTCAGCCATGCGTTGGTGACCCAGATCGTGCCCAGCGCCGCCATGCAGATCAGCGCGATCGTCGCACGCAGCCACCAAGGGTTGACCGGCTGGCCGACCCTGCCGCGCCTGCGTTCGGCGCTGTCTTCGATATGATCCTCAGTGACCACGCACGGACCCGTCCCACAAGATCGGCTGACGCAATCTATGGCGAAGAACGGTCCGGCTCAAGTCAGGCGTGCGTCAGCGCCGTGGCCAGCCCCGTGAACAGCGCCGCCCCGTCGGTGCCGCCCGTGACCGGGTCGGCGGCGCGTTCGGGATGCGGCATCATGCCCAGGACGCGCCGGTTTTCCGACAGCACGCCCGCGATGTCGCCGACAGACCCGTTGATCGCCGGGGCATAGGTGAAGGCGATGCGGTCCTGATCGCGCAGCTGCGCCAAGCCTTCGGTGCCGATCTGATAGTTGCCGTCGTGATGGGCCACCGGAATGCAGATCCGCTGGCCCTTGGCGTAACCGCCGGTGAAGGCGCTGTCCGCGGTGCCCACGGTCAGGACCGACGGCTTGCACAGGAAAGTCAGCCCGGTGTTGCGCATCAGCGCGCCGGGCAGCAGGCCCAGTTCTGTCAGCACCTGAAAGCCGTTGCAGATCCCCAGCACATAGCCGCCCCGCGCCGCATGGGCCCGCAGCGCGTCGGCGATGGGGGAATGCGCGGCGATCGCCCCGCAGCGCAGATAGTCGCCATAGGAGAACCCGCCCGGCACGCCGACCAGGTCGATCCCGTCGGGCAGCTGGCTGTCCTTGTGCCAGACGCGCACCACCTCGGCCCCCGCCTGTTCCAGCGCGACGGCAAGGTCGCGGTCGCAATTCGATCCGGGAAAGGTGACGACAGCGGCTTTCATCGCGGGACTCCTGCTTGGGACGCCCTGCCCTTAACGCAGGCCGGGTTCCAAAGAAAGGGGGGCCAGCCCCCCATCGCCTTGCGGCGATCCCCCCGGGGGTATTTGGACAACGGAGAAATGCATCCTGCGCCCTCGAAAAGCAGAAGGCCGGGCGATTGCCCGGCCTTCGCGATCAGTTCAGCGCCTTGTTCAGGTACTGGTCGACCTTTTCCAGATAGCCCATGGTGGTCAGCCATTTCTGGTCGGGACCCACCAGCAGCGCCAGGTCCTTGGTCATGTGGCCGTCCTCGACCGCCTGGACGGTCACCTTCTCCAGCGTCTGCGCAAAGGTCAGCAGGGCGGCGTTGTCGTCCAGCTTGGCGCGGTGCTTGAGGCCGCCGGTCCAGGCAAAGATCGACGCGATCGAGTTGGTCGAGGTCGCATTGCCCTTCTGGTGTTCGCGATAGTGGCGGGTGACGGTGCCATGGGCGGCCTCGGATTCGACGATCTTGCCGTCCGGCGTCATCAGGACCGACGTCATCAGGCCCAGGCTGCCAAAGCCCTGCGCGACGGTGTCCGACTGCACGTCGCCGTCATAGTTCTTGCACGCCCAGACATAGCCGCCCGACCATTTCATGGCGCTGGCGACCATGTCGTCGATCAGGCGGTGTTCGTAATGGATGCCGGCCTTCTTGAACCGGTCCTGGAACTCGGCCTCGTAGACCTCCTGGAACAGGTCCTTGAAGCGGCCGTCATAGGCCTTGAGGATCGTGTTCTTGGTCGACAGATAGACCGGATAGCCGCGCGCCAGGCCATAGTTCAGCGAGGCACGGGCGAAATCGCGGATCGAATCGTCCAGATTGTACATGGCCATCGCGACCCCGGCGGCGGGGGCGTCATAGACCTCGTGCTCGATCGTCTCGCCGTCCTCGCCGACGAATTTGATCGTCAGCTTGCCCTTGCCCGGAAAGCGGAAATCGGTGGCCTTGTACTGGTCGCCAAAGGCGTGGCGGCCGACGATGATCGGCTGCGTCCAGCCGGGCACCAGCCGCGGCACGTTCTTGCAGATGATCGGCTCGCGGAAGATCACGCCGCCCAGGATGTTGCGGATCGTGCCATTGGGGCTGCGCCACATCTTCTTCAGGCCGAATTCCTCGACCCGCGCCTCGTCGGGGGTGATGGTCGCGCATTTCACGCCGACCCCGTGGCGCTTGATCGCCTCGGCCGCGTCGATGGTGATCTGGTCATTGGTGCGGTCGCGCTCCTCGATGCCCAGATCGTAATATTTCAGGTCGATGTCCAGATAGGGCAGGATCAGCTTTTGCTTGATGAAGTCCCAGATGATCCGCGTCATCTCGTCCCCGTCCAGCTCGACGACGGGATTGGCAACCTTGATCTTCGACATGAACTGCCCCTTGTGCGGTGGATACGGTCGCGCCGCTTCTAGCCGCAAAAGGGTCCGATTGAAAGACGGTATGCGATGGTATGCAAAACGCCCGTCCGGTGATCAGCTGCCCGCGAAATGGGCGCGCAGACCGTTATGCAGCCACTGCCACAGCGGCGCGCAGCCGCGTTCGACCCAAGGGCCCACGCGGCTTTCCACCTGCGCCAGGGTCACGTCGTATTCGACCCAGCCCGCGCCGCCCGACCGCAGGTTCTGGACCGCGGGCTGGCAGCGGTCCAGCGCCTTGGCGAAGACGGCATCGGGGCTGGCCGCCGCCTCGAACTCCTGCCACAGGGCCAGCATCTGCTGCCCTTGCGGGTCGGGCAGCAGGCCGAACAGGCGCCGCGCGGCGGCCTCCTCGGCGGCCTGGATCGCCGCCGATCCATGCGCCTGCCCGCCGGCGGAATGCAGGGGCACATCGCCCACGTCGATCTCGACCAGATCGTGGATCAGCAGCATCCGGATGACGCGGCCCGGATCGACGCCCGGCCCCGCCAGACCGCCCAGCACCAGCGCGTACAGCGCCAGATGCCAGCTGTGCTCGGCGCTGTTCTCGCGACGCGATCCGTCCAGCAGGCGGTTTGCGCGCAGGACGCCCTTCAGCGCGTCGGCCTCGGCCAGAAAGGCCAGGCGGCGGGCCAGATCGCCCTGGGCGACCTCCTGCCCGGACAGCAGCGCCTGCGCGGCCTGCCACCCCTGCGGCCATTCGCGTTCGAACCGCGCCGCGCGCCCGGCCGACAGGTTGTCGCGCACGATCCGGACATGGTCGGGGATCGGATCGCGCGCCTGCAGTACCTGAAAGATGGGCTGTGCGTGATCCATGCGCTTGGCAGTCACCGCGGCAGCGTCCGCGCGCCCCTCGAAATCGCGCCAGAGGGCGGCCAGACGCGCCCCGTCCGGCGTCAGACCGAAGATGCGATCCGCCGCCGCGGCCTCGGCGATGGCCAGGCCCGCTACGTCATGATCCAGGTGGATCGGCTGATCGCCCGTGTCGATCTCGACCAGATCGTGGATCAGGATCATCGCGATGGCGCGGTCGCTGGCGCCCATCACCATCGCCCACAGGGCGACGTGCCAGCTGTGTTCTGCACTGTTCTCGGGGCGCGACAGGTCCATCAGGACGCTGGCGCGGTGGACCGACTTCAGCCGGTCCGCCTCGCACAGAAAGGCGAACGCATCGTCCAGCATGGCCGCAGCCCTCAGCGCGACGTCTCGGTCAGGCGCTTCCTGACGTAACCCTGCACCAGGTCGATCATCGGCTTCATGTGGGTCTCGTCGTCGCGGAAGAAATGGTCCGCGCCCTCGATCTCCTCATGGGTGACGGTGATGCCCTTCTGCTCGCGCAGCTTTCCCACCAGGGTGGCGGTGTCCTTGGGCGGAGCAACGCGGTCGGCGGTGCCGTTCACGATCAGGCCCGACGACGGGCACGGCGCCAGGAAGCTGAAATCGTACATGTTCGCGGGCGGCGCCACGCTGATGAAGCCGGTGATCTCAGGGCGGCGCATCAGCAGCTGCATCCCGATCCACGCGCCGAAGCTGAATCCCGCGACCCAGCAATGCTTGGAGTTGGGGTTCATCGCCTGCAGGTAATCCAGCGCCGAGGCGGCATCGGACAGCTCTCCGATGCCCTGGTCGAATTCGCCCTGGCTGCGGCCCACGCCGCGGAAGTTGAACCGCATCACCGTGAATCCCATGCGGTGGAACGCATAGTGCAGGTTGTAGACGACGCGGTTGTTCATCGTCCCGCCATATTGCGGGTGCGGATGCAGCACGATGGCGATGGGGGCGTCTGGCTTGCCGGGCTGAGGGTGGTAACGGCCTTCGAGACGGCCTTCGGGGCCGGGAAAAATCAGCTCGGGCATGGTTGTCCTTCACAGGTCCTGTCGGGTTTCTTGACGCGTGCGCGCATGGCTTCTAGACGGGATATCTGGGCAGCCGGCACAGGTTTGGCAAGAAACATGCTGGGCCGGGCATAGCGCGCGACGACGGCGCGCGTCAATGCAAAGGCAGGCCCGGCAGGGACCATCGGGGGGAAGACGCGCCATGAAACTGTCCACCAAGGGACGCTACGCGATCATCGCGCTGACCGACCTGGCCATCGCCAAGGGGGGCGACCTGACCTCTCTGGCCGAAATCTCGAAACGCCAGGACATCTCGCTGCCCTATCTGGAACAGCTGTTCGTGCGCCTGCGCCGGGCGGGGCTGGTGGCATCCGTGCGCGGTCCGGGCGGCGGATACCGCTTGGCCCGCACCCCCGAGACGATCCGTGTGGCCGAGATCCTGGAGGCCGTGGACGAGACCGTCAGCGCCATGCATATCGGCGCGGGCGCGTCGGGCGGCATTTCCGGGTCGCGGGCGCAGACCCTGTCGAACCGGCTGTGGGAAAGCCTATCCGCGCATGTCTATGTCTTCCTGCACAATCACACGCTGGCCGACGTGGCGAAGAACCAGCTGCTGCCCTGCCCCGCGCTGCCCAAGATACTGAACGTCGTGGACGACTGAGGCCGCACGGGAATTAATTCGACAAATCCTGCATCCGGTCGGCGGTTTCCCGCGTCCCCCGGTCAGAGGCCCGCAAAAGGCCCTGTCCAACGGATGAGGAGAATCCCATGACCTACCTGCCCCGTACCCGCGCCATGGTGCTCGGCGGTGCTGCCGCCGTCGCGATGATCGGCGCCGTCGGCACGGCTGCCGCACAGGAATGCCAGCAGGGCGCAGGCGGCGCCGGATCGCTGGCCTGCGGCCCGACCGCCATCGCCGAGGGCCCGCTGTCGGTCGCCATCGGCGACAACGCCTCGACCGACGCGACCGCCGTGGACGGCGTGGCCATCGGCGGAGAGGCGACCGCCACCGGCCCCTCGACCACCGCGGTCGGCGGCGAATCGGTCGCGACCGGCCCCGGCGCCAGCGCCATTGGCTGGCAGGCCCAGGCCACCGCCGAACGCGCCCAGGCCTTCGGCCACCTGGCCACCGCACAGGGCGTCCGGTCGATGGCCATCGGCGAGAATGCCGACGCACAGACCGACCTGTCCACCGCCATCGGTAACGAATCCATCGCCAATGGCGTCGATGCGCTGGCCGTGGGCGACACGGCGGCGGCGAACGGCAACTCGACCACCGCCATCGGTGGCGAATCGGTCGCGACCGGGCCGGGCGCCAGCGCCATCGGCTGGCAGTCCATGGCGACCGCGGAACGCGCCCAGGCCATCGGCCACCTGGCCACCGCGCAGGGTGTCCGCTCGCTGGCCGTGGGCGAGAATGCCGACGCCCAGTCGGATTTCTCGACCGCGATCGGCAACGAATCCATCGCCAACGGCACGGACGCGCTGGCCATTGGCGATACCTCGGTCGCGAACGGAACGTCGACCACCGCGGTCGGCGGTGAATCGGTCGCAAACGGCACCGCCGCCACCGCCTTCGGCTGGCAGGCGCAGGCCACCGCCGAACGCGCCCATGCCTTCGGCCATCTGGCAGCGGCCAGCGGCGTGCGCTCGACCGCCATCGGCGAGGCCGCGATGGCCATGGGATCGGGGTCGATCGCGCTTGGCAACCAGGCGGTCGCCGCGGCCGACAACTCGGTCGCCATCGGTGATGGCGCGACCGCGACCCGCGCGAACGAGTTCGTGCTGGGCAACGGTGCCAACACCTATCGCGCGGCGGGCATCGCGTCGGATGCTAGCACGGCGGCGCAGGGCACCCCCATCGGCGTCGTGACCTCGGACGCGCAGGGCAACCTGGCGGTCGACCGGTCGATCGGCGAGAGCATGTCGTCGCTGAACGGCCGCGTGCGCTCTCTGGGCCAGCAGGTCGAGGACAACAAGGAAGGCATCGCGATGGCGATGGCGCTGAACACCCCCTATGTCCCCGAGGACAAGACCTATGCCGTGTCGACCAGCATCGGCAGCTTCGAGGGATCGCAGGCACTGGCCGCGTCGATGGGCTACCGCTTCGATGCGAACACCCAGTTCGACGCGGGCATCACCTATGGCTTCGACCGCAACCAGGTCGGTGGCCGCATCGGCGTGACCTACGCGTGGTAGGCCACGCCCCAACACGAACGGGGACGGCGCATGCGCTGTCCCTGGCCATCGCGATGGCGCTGGCGCTGGTCGGCGCCAGCGCCCATGCGCAGGACGCCCCCGCCGAACCGCAGCCCGAACCCCGGGCCGAGGCCCCCCTAGTCGAACCCAGCTATGCCACCGCGCTGATCCGCGATGTGCTGGCGGCGGTGAACCACGGCAACTGGACGGGCAACTATACGGTGCTGCGCGACATCGCCGCCCCGGAATTCGCATTGGCCAACGATCCGACGCGCCTGGCTGGCCTGTTCACGCCGCTGCGCGAGGAACGGCTGGACCTGCTGCAGGCGATGGTCGTCGACCCGGTCATCCTGGACAGCGCACTGTCCGATACCGGGCAGGAGCTGCGCCTGACCGGCTTTGTCCCGCTGCAGCCGCGTCATGTCAGCTTCGATCTGGTCCTGGGGCTGGAGGGGCGGCGTTGGCTGTTGCTGGGCATCTCTGTCGGGGCGTTCGATCCGATCGATCCGTAAGGCATCTGCCGATGTCGCCGCAGTCTGGGCGTCATCTGTCGGTTCGCACCCCGCACCCCCACCGGATCACGGCGGACCACCTGCGTGATTGCGGGCGATCAGCTCACTGACCCGCTCCTTCGGCCGGCACAGCACGGCGCCATGCGGCGCAAAGACGACCGGCCGTTCGATCAGGATCGGATGGGCCGCCATCGCCGCGATCAGCGCATCATCGGACAGGCCGGGATCACCCAGCCCCAGTTCCGCGAATGGCGTTCCCTTGCGCCGCAGCAACCCCCGCGCCCCGATGCCCAGACGCGACAGCGCATCGCGCAACGCATCCTCGGACGGCGGCGCGGCGATGTAGTCGCGCACCTCGGGTGCGATCCCCGCCTCGCGCAGCGCGGCCAGAACCCAGCGCGAGGTGGAGCAGGTCGGCTTGTGCCAGATCACCCAATCCATCTCAGCGCTCCCCGTCCGGGATGGGCAGGGCGCTGGTCGCCTTGATCTCCTCCATCGACAGCAGGGCCGTGACGTTGTGGATCTTCACCTCGCCGATCAGCGATTGGTAAAAGCGGTCATAAGCGCGGGCGTTCCTGACCTGCACCTTGAGGATATAGTCGATGTCGCCCGCCAGACGGTGTGCCTCGACCACCTCGGGCCGCTCGCGCAGCGCGCGCAGAAAGCGCGCGGCCCAATCGCGGTCATGTTCGCTGGTGCGGATCAGCACGAAGAAGCAGGCCTCCAGCCCCAGCGCCTCGGGGTCCAGGATGGCGACCTGCCGGCGGATCACGCCCGCCTCTCGCAGCTTGCGGATTCGGTTCCAGACCGGGGTCTTGGAGGCCCCCACCCGGTCGGCGATCTGGTCCAGCGACAGGCTGGCATCCTGCTGCAGCAGGGACAGTATCTTGCGGTCCACCTCGTCCAAGCGGACAGGCGTTTGGCCTGCGCCCGCATCGGGGGAAATCGGTTCCGGCATGGCGCGCTCCTTGGTCGATCGTCCTTATTTGCCGCGACCACTGTGCAGAATCCAGAACGAAATTCTATATAGAGGTCAGCAAAACCGCGAGGTCCAGTCATGAGCAAGTCCTTCCCCCTGTCGGCCGCACGCCCCGGCGTCATCACCGCGAACGACCTTCGCGAAGGCCACAATGTGTGGATGTGCGCCGACGGCTGGACCCGCGATCCGCGCCAGGCGACCGTCTATGACGACGAGGCCATCGCCGACCTGGACCTGCTGCAGGCCGTGGCGCAATCCGAGATCGTCGTCGGTCCCTACCTGGTCGAGGCCAGGCGCGGTCCCGACGGACCCGAGCCCGTCCATTTCCGCGAGGCCTTCCGCCAGCGCGGACCGTCCAACTATTTCCACGGAATCCAGGCCGATCGGCAAGCCGACGCCCAGAAGACGGAAACCGCCCATGTTTGATATCCGCCCCGTCGAGACCGATTATGTCCGCCAGCGCGCGGCCGAATTCCGCGCCCAGGTCGCCCGCCGCCTGGACGGCAGCCTGACGGAGGACGAGTTCAAGCCGCTGCGCCTGATGAACGGCGTCTATCTGCAGCTGCACGCCTACATGCTGCGCGTGGCCATTCCCTATGGCACGATCAGCCCTGACCAGATGCGGACCCTGGCCCTGCTGGCCGAGAAGTGGGACAAGGGTTACGGCCACTGGACCACCCGCCAGAACATCCAGTTCAACTGGCCCAAACTGGTGGACATCCCCGATATGCTGGACGCGCTGGCCGATGTCGGCATGCATGCGATCCAGACCAGCGGCAACACGATCCGTAACGTGACCACCGACGCCTTCGCCGGCGCGGCCTTTGACGAGGCTGCCGATCCGCGCCCCTATGCGGAACTGCTGCGCAGCTGGTCGACCGATCACGCCGAATTCCAGTTCCTGCCGCGCAAGTTCAAGATCGCCATTTCCGGCGGCAAGAAGGACCGCGCGGTCATCGCCGCCCATGACATCGGCCTGCGGCTGGTGGAACGCGACGGCAAGACCGGCTTCGAGGTCTGGATCGGCGGCGGTCTGGGCCGCACGCCCCTGCTGGGCCAGGTCGTCCGCGACTTCCTGCCCGAGGAGGACCTGCTGCCTTACGTCGAGGCGATCATCGCGACCTACAACTTGGCCGGCCGCCGCGACAACAAGTACAAGGCCCGCATCAAGATCACCGTGCTGGAGCGCGGCCTGGACGTCATGCGCGCCGAGATCGAGGAAGAGTTCCTTGCCCGCCGCCGCGATTTCCACGGCGCCGACCGCGACGCGCTGGCGGTGTTCAAGGATCGCTTCCGCGCGCCATCCTTCCGCAACGCGCCCGTCGATGGCTATGAGGCCGAGCGTCAGGCGAACCCGGCCTTCCGCAGCTGGTCTGATACGAACCTGCATCAGCACCGGGTCGAGGGCTATGCCAGCGTCGTCGTGACCTTCAAGGCGCCGGGCCAGACGCCGGGCGACGCCAGCGCCGACCAGATGCGCCTGCTGGCCGATCTGGCCGAACGGTTCGGCCACAACGACCTGCGCGTGATGCACGACCAGAACGTGGCCCTGCCGCATGTGCACAAGTCGGACCTGCCGGCGCTGTACGCCGAGCTGCGCGCCGCCGGTCTGGCCACCGCGAATGCCGGGCTGACCAGCGACATCATCGCCTGCCCCGGCATGGATTACTGCGCGCTGGCCACCGCGCGTTCCATCCCCATCGCCGAGGAGATCGCCGACCATTTCCGCTCCGTCGGGCTGGAGGAGGAGATCGGCAACCTGAACATCCGCATCTCGGGCTGCATCAACGCCTGCGGGCATCACCATCTGGGCCATATCGGCATCCTGGGGCTGGATCGTGCAGGCGTGGAAAACTATCAGATCACGCTTGGCGGCGATGCCTATGACATCCCGGCCATCGGCGAACGCGCGGGCGCGGGCTTCCCCGCCGAACAGGTGGTCCCGGCCATCGACCGTCTGCTGCGCGCCTATCTGGAGGTCCGCGAGGACGCGTCCGAACGCTTTATCGACGCCTATCGCCGTCTGGGTCAGGCCCCGTTCAAGGCCGCGCTCTATCCCGTGGCCGCCGATGCTTGACGGAAACTTGGACACGCGCGCGGGGCGGCTGAACGACCGCTATCGTCACCATGCCGCCATCGAGGTGCTGCGCCGCGCGGTCACCGACCCCGATCTGGGGCAGGTGGCGCTGGTGTCGTCGTTTGGTGCGGAATCGGTCGTGCTGCTGCACATGGTCAGCCGGGTCGCGCCGGGCCTGCCGGTGCTGTTCATCGACACGCAGATGCTGTTCCCCGAGACCCTGGCCTATCAGCAGGAAGTCGCGGAGCGGCTGTCCTTGACCAACGTGCAGGTCATCACCGCCAGCGAGGCGGAGATCGCGGCCCATGACCCGGACGGAACGCTGCACAAGGTGAACCCCGACGCCTGCTGCGATTTCCGCAAGACGGTGCCGCTGGAGCGCGTGCTGTCGGGCTATGACGCCTGGATCACGGGCCGCAAGCGGTTCCAGAACGGCCAGCGCGCCGCGCTGGAGTTCTTCGAGCCCGAACCCCCGTCGCGCCTGCGCGTTAATCCTCTGGCGCATTGGCGTCCCGAGGACGTGCAGGATTACATGGTGGAAAACCGCCTGCCCCGGCATCCGCTGGTGGCCAAGGGCTATCCCTCGATCGGCTGCGCGCCCTGCACCTCTCCGGTCAAGCCGGGCGAAGACCCCCGTTCGGGGCGCTGGCGCGGCCAGGAGAAATCCGAATGCGGCATCCATTTCATCGGCGGGCGCATGGTCCGCGGAAAGGTCTCGGCATGAGCGAGCAGTTGAACAGCGAACCCGTCCTGGCCCGTGACGACGGGTTTCATCCGGTGACCGACCAGCCCGCCGTGGTGCTGGCCCCCGACACCGCCCCCGCGACCCTGGCCGACCATCTGGATCAACCGCTGATCGGGATCGCCTTTCCGTCCTTCAGCGACGGGCGCGGTTTCACGCTGGCCCGCCGCTTGCGCGAGCTGGGCTATACCGGTCGCCTGCGCGCGACGGGGCGGCTGATCGCCGATCAATACGCCATGGCGCGCCGCGTGGGCTTCGACGAGGTCGAGGTCGCCGCCGACATCGCCGCCCGGCAGCCGCAGGACCAATGGCTGGCCCGCGCCGACTGGAAGGCCTGGGACCATCGGGCGCAGCTGGCTGGCTGACCCTTTCACCTGCGCGCCCCTTCGATTAGACGACAAGGATTGCAACAATGACGCTGGATCTGCCCGTGACCGAGGCCGCCAAGATTACCGTTCCCGATGCCCAGACCGTGACCTCGGTCACGAAATGGACCGACAGCCTGTTTTCGTTCCGGGTGACGCGGCCTGCCTCGCTGCGCTTCCGGTCGGGCGAATTCGTGATGATCGGCCTGCCGGGCGACAACGGCAAGCCGCTGCTGCGGGCATATTCCATCGCCTCGCCCAACTGGGACGACGAGCTGGAATTCTATTCCATCATCGTTCCCGACGGGCCGCTGACCTCCAAGCTGCAGCACATCAAGCCGGGCGACCAGATCATCCTGCGTCCGAAACCCGTGGGCACGCTGGTCCTGGACGCGCTGCTGCCCGGCAAGCGGCTGTGGTTCCTGGCCACCGGCACGGGGTTCGCGCCCTTTGCCAGCCTGATGCGCGACCCCGAGACCTATGAGCGGTTCGAGCAGGTCATCATGATGCATACCTGCCGCACCGGTGAAGAGCTGGTCTATGGCGCCGAGCTGGTGAACAATTTGCGCCACGACCCGCTGCTGACCGAGATCTATGGCGACGATTTCGCCCAGCGGCTGAAATACTATCCGACGACGACGCGAGAGCCCTCGCCCTTCATGGGGCGCATCACCGACAACCTGACCTCGGGCAAGGTGCTGTCGGATCTGGGCCTGCCGCCCATCGATCCGGCACAGGATCGCGCGATGATCTGCGGCAGCCTGGCGTTCAACGTCGACGTCAAGGCGGTCCTGGAAGGGTTCGGCCTGAACGAGGGCGCGAATTCCGAGCCGCGCGAATTCGTCGTCGAAAAGGCCTTTGTCGGCGACGGCGTCTGACGTCGTTTCTATCGAACCGCCCCAAGGGCCGCGCCGTTTCGGCGCGGCCTTTTGCATGGCGCACCGCCGCCCATCACGCGATGGTCACGGCAAGTTTGGGAACCCTTGGCGCAAGTGCCTGTTAAAGCACCAAAGACAGTCATTCGATTTTCCACAAGGAGCGTCTCATGCGCCGGATTATCCATAACACAACCGCCATCGCGGCCTGCCTGTCGCTGATGGCACCGCATCTTGCGATGGCCCAGACCGCGATGCCGGCCCCCGACCAGGCGGCCCCCCAGAACCTGATCCTGGCGCAGGCCGCACCCGAAGGTCAGGTTCCGCCCCCGCCCGCAGCCCCCGGCGAGGAGGGACCGCAGGACGGTGCCGATTTGAACCAAGCTCAGAACCCGCCGCCGGCGGAGCCCGCGCCCGCGGAAGAGCCTGCGCCCGAGCCCGCGCCGGTCGAGGAGCCCGCGCCGGAAGCCCCGGCCGAGGCGCCCCCTGCCCCCGAGGAAGCACCGGCCGAAGTCCCGGCAGAGCAGCCTGC
>NZ_JXYF01000017.1:0-30189 GCF_000967735.1 Paracoccus sp. S4493 | reverse complement strand
GCTGCTGGCCGCGGTGGCGCTGCTGCTGGCGTTGGATGCCATCGGGTCGGCTTGGCTGGGGCGCGGACGCAGGCGAGGGGCCATGGCGGCGGTCGCGCTTGTTTTGGCGACGCTGCCGGGCCCGCGGGCGCAGGCGCAGGACCTGGACCCCGATCTGATGCGGGCCGCGGCCGACGTGGCGCTGGCCTATGTCGTGACGGGCGACGCGCGGATCGATCAGGCTTCCGAACAGGGTCTGACCGGGCTGTCGCAGGCGCTGCGCAGCCGCACCTCGGTCGAGCCGGGACAGCCGATCGGGATCGATTTGGACCAGGACGACCTGTCGCTGCTGACGTTCCTGTATTGGCCCATCACCGATGCACAGCCCGCGCCCGGACCGCAGGCCTATCTGCGGCTGAACGCCTTTCTGCGGTCGGGGGGAATGATCCTGTTCGACACCCGCGACGGCGACATCGCGGGTGTCGGCGGCCCCGACATGTCGCAGGCGCTGCGCCGCCTGGCCGCGCCGCTGGACATCCCACCCCTGGCGCCCATTCCCGATGATCACGTGCTGACGCGGACATTCTACCTGCTGGACGACTTTCCAGGCCGCTGGCAGGGCAATCCGGTCTGGGCCGAGGCCCCGACCGTCTCGTCCCAGGCCGAGGCCGGCGTGCCGTTCCGCCAGCTGAACGACGGCGTCAGCCCGGTCATCATCGGCGGCAATTCCTGGGCCGAGGCCTGGGCGGTCAACGCCGACGGCTATGCCGCCTATCCCATCGGACAGGGCTGGGAGGGTGACCGCCAGAGAGAGATGGCGGCCCGGTTCGGCGTGAACCTGGTGATGTACGTGCTGACCGGAAACTACAAATCCGACCAGGTGCATGTGCCCGCCCTGCTGGACCGCCTGCGAACCGAGGAGATCCTGGCACCATGACATCCCTGACCCAGCTGCGGTTCGACCCGGCCCTGCCGTGGTGGGCCATCGGCATGCTGGCCGCGCTGGCGGTGCTGGTCGCGGCCTTCGCACTGTGGCGCGGGCTGCGGGGCTGGGCATGGCGCGGCTTGGCGGGGCTGGCGGCTGCGCTGGCTCTGGCCGGGCCGGCGTTGGAACTGGGCACGCGTGCGGCCCTGTCCGACATCGTGATCCTGCTGGATGACCGCTCTGCCAGCCAGGCCCTGCCGGGGCGCGCCGCGCAGGTCGATCAGGCGGTGGACGACCTGTCCGCGGGCATCGCCGCATTGCCCGGCACCGACCTGCGTCGCGTGACCGTGGGCGACAGCGATGACGGCACGGCGCTGGCCACCGCCCTGTCGCGCGCCATCGCCGCCGAACCCGAGGCTCGGCTGGCCGGGGGGATCGCCGTCACCGATGGCCGCCTGCACGACCGGCAGATGCTGCCGCAGGGGATGGCGGCGCCGCTGCACGTGCTGCTGACCGGTGAGCCGCAGGACTGGGACCGCCGCCTGGTGATCGAGGAGGCCCCGGCCTTTGGCCTGATCGGGCAGGAGGTCACCATCCGCCTGCGCGTCGAGGATCAGGGCCTGGTCCCCGAGGCCAGCCGCACCGGCAGCGTCACCCTGCGACTGTCCGTGGACGGCGAGGACGAGCAGACCGTCGCCGTGCCCCTGAACACCAGCCTGTCCCTGCCGGTGACGCCCGGCCATGCCGGCCAGAACGTCGTGCAGATCGCGCTGGACGACGCACCCGGAGAGCTGACCGACCGCAACAATGCCGCCGCCATCAGCATCAACGGCGTGCGTGACCGCCTGCGTGTGCTGCTGGTATCCGGAGAGCCCCATGCGGGTGAGCGTACCTGGCGCAACCTGCTGAAATCGGACGCCGCGGTCGACCTGATCCATTTCACCATCCTGCGACCGCCCGACAAGTTCGACGGCGTCCCGGTGGACGAGCTGTCGCTGATCGCGTTTCCGACACGAGAGCTGTTCCTGGAGCGGATCGATGATTTCGACCTGATCATCTTTGACCGCTACAGCGTGCGGGGCATTCTGCCGCCCGAATACTACATGAACATCGCCCGATACGTCGAGGACGGCGGCGCGATCCTGGTGTCGGCCGGCCCCGAGATGGCGTCGGTCGAAAGCCTGAACCTGTCGCCTCTGGGGCCGATCCTGCCTGCGCGGCCCACCGGTCGCGTCATCGACCAGCCGTTCACGCCGCGCCTGACCGATGAGGGGCGGCGCCATCCGGTGACCGCGGGCCTGGGCGGCCCCGATCCCGAGGCGCCCGATTGGGGCCGCTGGCTGCGCCTGTCCGAGGTCACGCCCACAAGCGACGCCCAGGTCGCCATGACCGGGGCCGAGGACAAGCCGCTGCTTATCCTGGACCGGGTCGGAGAGGGGCGCGTCGCTTTGTTGACCTCGGACCAGGTCTGGCTGTGGGGGCGCGGGTTCGAGGGCGGCGGCCCGCAGCTGGAGCTGCTGCGCCGCATCGCCCACTGGTCGATGAAGGAGCCCGAGCTGGAGGAGGAAGCCCTGCTGGCGGATGTCCGCGACGGGCTGGCCGTGCGGTTCCCCCGCCGCACCATGCAGGACGGCGCCGGACCGCTGCAGGTCACCGCCCCCGACGGCACCGTGACCCAGGTTCCGCTGGCCGCCGACGGGCCGGGCCGCTTTGTCGCCGATTGGACAGCGCCCGAACCCGGGCTGTATCGTCTGGCCGATGGCGACATGCGCCGCGTTCTGGCCCTTGGCCCCGCAGCCCCCCGCGAGTTCGAGGAAACCGTGGCCGACGCGCCCCTGCTGGCGCCGCTGGTCGAGGCCAGCGGCGGGTCGGTTCGGCGTCTGTCCGACGGCGTGCCGGACCTGCGCCAGACGCGTGCGGGCCGGGCGGCCAGCGGCGATGGCCTGGGCGGCCCCTGGATCGGCGTCACCCCGCGCGATGCCGCGACCGTCACCGGCCTGGACCGCAAGCCGCTGCTGCCCGGATGGGCATGGCTGGCGCTGATCGCGGGGTTGATCCTGACCGGCTGGCTGGCCGAGGGGCGGCGCCGTCCCGCCTGACCCGCTTGCCATCCGGCCCCCCGGTTGGTAACCCCGACGAAACCGTCTCAAGGAACGCAAATGGCTGACGACACGCGCAATCCCGCCCCCTATACCGAGGCCGACCTGTCGCTGATCAAGCGGATCATCCCCCACCGGTATCCTTTCCTGTTCATCGACAAGGTGCGCGACATCGTCCCGTTCGAGAGTGCGGTGGGCATCAAGAACGTGACCAGCAACGAGCCGCATTTCCAGGGCCATTTCCCAAACCACCCGATCATGCCCGGCGTGACCATCATCGAGGCGATGGCCCAGACTGCGGCAGTCGTGGTGGGCATCAGCATGAACGTCATCGACGAGGAAATGCAGACCTATTTCATGGGCATCGACAACTGCAAGTTCCGCCGCATGGTCGTGCCGGGCGACGTTCTGGAGCTGCATTGCCGCGCCATCCGCGGCGGCGGCAAGATCTGGAAGTTCGAGGGCAAGGCCATGGTCGACGGCCAGCTGTGCGCGTCGGCGGAATACACCGCGATGATGGCCCGCAAGGATGGCTGATGCCCTGATCCACCCTTCGGCCGTGATCGAACCCGGCGCCCAGATCGGCGCAGGGGTGCGCATCGGCCCGTTCTGCGTGGTCGGACCCAAGGTCCGGCTGGCGGACGGGGTGGAGCTGAAATCCCATGTCGTCGTGACCGGCGACACCTCGGTGGGCGAGGGGACGGTGATCTTTCCCTTCGCAAGCATCGGAGAGGTTCCCCAGGACCTGAAGTTCAAGGGCGAGGACGTCCGCCTGCAGATCGGCGCCCGCAACCGCATCCGCGAATACGTGACGATGAACCCCGGCACCGCCGGCGGCGGCAGCGTCACCACCGTGGGCGATGACGGGCTGTTCATGGCGTCCAGCCATGTGGGCCACGACTGCCGGATCGGCGACCGGGTGATCCTGGCCAACAGCGTGGCCATCGCGGGCCATTGCGTGTTGGAGGATGACGTGATTGTGGGCGGGCTGTCGGGCGTGCATCAATGGGTCCGCATCGGCCGCGGCGCGATGATCGGGGCGGTGACGATGGTGACTGCCGACGTGATCCCCTATGGCCTGGTCCAAGGGCCGCGCGGGCATCTGGACGGTCTGAACCTGATCGGGCTGAAGCGCCGCGGCGCGACCCGGTCCGACATCGCGGCGCTGCGGTCCCTGCTGGGCGATCTGGGCCGCGGATCCTTCCGCGATACGGCCCGTACGCGTGCCGAGGCCCAGGTGACCGGCATGGAGCGCGATGTGCTGGACTTCATCCTTGGCCCGTCCGACCGCAGCTTTCTGGCGCCCAAACCTGAATGAGCCGCATCGCCATCATCGCAGGGCAGGGCGCCCTGGCCCCGGCCGTTGCTGCCTGCTTGGACGATCCGTTGGTCTTCGCCTTGCCGGGCTTTGCCCCGGACGGCCTGACCGCCACGACGTTCCAGCTGGAACGCCTGGTGCCGTTCCTGGATGATCTGCATGCCAAAGGAGTGACCCGCGTGGTCTTTGCCGGCGCGATCCGGCGACCGCGGCTGGACCCCGAGGCGTTCGACCCGCGGACCGCGCAGCTTGTCCCCCGCATCCTGACCGCGATGCAGTCGGGCGATGACGCGGCACTGCGAACGGTCCTCGACATTTTCGAGGAGAATGACCTTACGGTTTGTTCCGTTAGTGAAATTGCGCCTGACCTTATCCCGGCGGAAGGCATCCTGACCGGAGAGCCGACCGATGCAGACCGCAGGGACGCGGGCCGGGCCGCGCGGATCCTGGCCCAGACCGGGCCGCTGGACCTGGGCCAAGGGGCGGTCGTTGCGCAGGGCCTGTGTCTGGCATTGGAAACGCTGCCTGGCACTGCCGCGATGCTGGATTTCGCCGCGCGCCATGCCGACCTGCGCCCCAATCCCAAAGGCGCCCGCGGCGTCCTCTACAAGGCGCCGAAGCCGGGACAGGATCTGCGCATCGACCTGCCGACCCTTGGGCCCGACACGGTGGATCAGGCCGTATCGGCGGGACTTGCCGGCATTGCCTGGGCGGCGGGACAGGTGATCCTTCTGGACCGCCCGGAAATGGTGCGCCGTGCACAGGCGGCGGGCCTGTTCCTGTGGGCGGCAGGCGGGCTGGACTGAAAAGGCTGGTCCTTTCGCCTCCGTCCCAATACCCATGACTAGGCAGCAAGAAGGCGGCACGGCATGCGTTATTTCCTGATCGCGGGCGAGGCTTCGGGCGACCAGTTGGGCGCCGCGCTGATGGCGGGACTGCGTCAGCTTGATCCGCAGGCAGAGTTCCTGGGCGTCGGCGGCCCCGCCATGACCCCCCTTGGCCTGACCAGCCTGTTCCCCATGGACGAGCTGTCGATCATGGGCATCTGGGAGGTTCTTCCCAAATACCGCCACCTGAAACGCCGCATCGCGCAGACCGCGCAGTCGGTCATCGATGCCGCCCCCGACGTCCTGATCACCATCGACAGTCCTGATTTCGGCCTGCGCGTCGCACGTCTGGTCCGTGTGCAGCGTCCCGACCTGCGGACGGTGCATTACGTCGCGCCCTCTGTCTGGGCCTGGCGGCCGGGGCGGGCGCTGAAGATGGCGCAGGTGATCGATCACGTGCTGGCGATCCTGCCGTTCGAACCGCCGCTGATGCAGGCCGCGGGCATGACATGCGATTTCGTGGGTCATCCCGTCGCCACCGCCGACGTGGCAGGCCCGGACGACGCGCAGCTGTTCCGCAATGCCCACAGCATCGCGCCCGACGCGCCGGTGGTCCTGTGCCTGCCCGGTTCGCGCCGCGGAGAGGTCACCCGCCTTGGCCCGCGCTTTGACGAGGCGTTGATCCGGCTGCGGGACCGCGTGCCCGAAGTCCGCGTGGTGCTGCCGACGGTTCCGGGCGTGTCCGGGATGGTCCGCGACATGATCCGCCGCTGGCCCACAGCCCCCATCGTGATCGAGGAGCCGGACGAGAAGCGTGCCGCCTTTGCCGCCGCCGATCTGGCGCTGGCGGCGTCGGGGACCGTCAGCCTGGAACTGGCGGCCAACCGCATTCCGATGGTCATCGGCTATGACATGGCGCCGCTGTCGCGCCTGATCGTGGGGGCGCTGCTGCGCACCGACACCGTCACACTGGTCAACCTGGTCAGCGAGACGCGCGCCGTGCCCGAGTTCCTGGGCAGCCGCTGCCAGCCGGGCCCCATGGCGCAGGCGCTGCAGGACGCGCTGGAGAACCGTGCAAAGCGGGGTGCCCAGCTGGATGCCATGGACCTGACCATGGACCGCTTGGGAAAGGGGGGAGAGGCGCCGGGCCTGCGCGCGGCGCGCTCTGTCCTTCAGGCGATCACAGGACCGCGGTGACGATGATCTCGACCGCGTAGTCGGGGGTCGCCAGCGCGGATTCGCCGGTGGCGCGCGCGGGCGTGTGGCCCTGGGGCACCCAGGCATCCCAGACGGCGTTCATCTCGGCGAATTTCGCCATGTCGGCCATCCAGATCTGGGCAGAGACGATGCGGGTCTTGTCGGTCCCGGCCTGCGCCAGCAGCGCGTCGATCTGGTTCAGGATCGCGGTGGTCTGGTCCGTGACCGAGGTGCCTGGTTCTCCGACCTGGCCTGCCAGAAAGACGAAGCCGTTGGCGATGACCGCCTGGCTCATCCGCGGGCCGGTTTCCAGACGCTTGATATCGGTCATGATGCACTCCTTTGGCGATATGCGCGCGGACGCTATACGGGGGGCGCGGGGGCGGCAAGGCGGGTTGCGGACGTTCCGGTTGCGTTCTATCCTGCGCCCATGTCCGACCTGTCCCCCTTGCCCGCCATGCCCGGCCAGCGCCTTGCGCGTGGCACTGGGCGGCTGCTGCGCAGCCTCGATCACGCGGTGCTGACCGAGTTCACCCCCGCCCGGGGCCTGCGCGTCGACCTGATCAGCCTTGGCCCCAAGGGAGAGCTGTGGGTCGTCGAATGCAAAAGCTGTCGCGCCGATTTTCAGGCCGACCGCAAGTGGCAGGGGTACCTTGACTGGTGCGACCGGTATTTCTGGGCGGTCGACTGCGACTTTCCGACCGATCTGCTGCCCGATGACACCGGCCTGATCCATGCCGATGCCTTCGGCGCCGAGATCACCCGCATGGCCCCCGAACATCGCCTGTCGGGTCCGCGCCGCACCAAGGTGCAGCGCGACTTTGCGCGGGCCGCAGCCCTGCGGTTGCAGGTGATGTGCGACCCGGGCGCGCTTATCGCCGGGGCTTCTTAGGCTTGCCGCCCTGTGCCATGGCGCGGGCGGCCTCTGCCGCGGCCATCAGTTCTTCGGCGATCTCGGTCGCCTCCTCGGGGTCGAAATCCATCGGCAGGTCCACGCCCTCTCCCTGCACATAGATCCGCACCATCCCAAGGTCGGTCGGGCCGATCTGGATGTTCGCGGTGATGTTGCTTTCGCTGTTGATGCCCATGGCTTGTCCTTTCGCGGTGAAACTTTCTGTATCGCGGACGCAATTTCACGGCAAGCGGGGCTTGCAACCCAGCTGACACGGGGCTAAAGAACCGCCCTGTGCCGCCTTAGCTCAGTTGGTTAGAGCGCTAGATTGTGGATCTAGAGGTCCCCCGTTCAAGCCGGGGAGGCGGTACCACCTTTCCCCAGCATCCGGCCACTTTCTGCACTGCAGCATCTTGCGCAGCGCGTCCCGCGCGTGAGACCATGCACGCCATTGCAACCGGGAGAGGGACGCCGCATGGGCCTGCTGGGAATATTTCTGTCGCTGATACTGCTGATGTATCTGGCCTATCGCGGGATCAACGTGCTGATCCTGGCGCCACTGTTGGCGCTGCTGGCGGTGGTGATGTCCGGGGACCTGCCGGTTCTGGCGACCTATACCCAGGTCTTCATGAATTCGCTTGGCGGCTATGTCATCACCTACTTCCCGCTGTTCCTGCTGGGCGCGATCTTCGGCAAGGTCATGGCCGACAGCGGTGCCGCGCGATCGATCGCGGAATGGATCGTCGACAGGCTGGGCGCTCAGCGCGCCGTGCTGGCGGTCGTCCTGTCCTGCGGCGTGCTGACCTTCGGCGGGGTGTCGCTGTTCGTGGTGGCCTTTGCCGTCTATCCCATCGCCAATGCGCTGTTCCGCCGCGCCGACATCCCCAAGCGCCTGCTGCCCGCGGCCATCGCGCTTGGGTCGTTCACCTTCACCATGACCGCATTCCCGGGCACGCCCGCGATCCAGAACGCCATTCCGATGCCGTTCTTCGGCACGAACGTGTTTGCGGCGCCGCTGCTGGGCACGTTGGCCGGGGTCATCATGCTGGCGGGCGGCACGATGTGGCTGAACCGCCGCGCCCGCGCCGCAGGAGCCGAGGGCTATGGCGATCACCCCGTCACTGCCGCAGACGCGACCCTGCCCGAGGATGCGGACCTGCCGCCCTTCGCGCTGGCGATCCTGCCTGTGGTGTCGGTGATCGTCCTGAACGCGGTCCTGACCTGGTTCGTCTTCCCGAACATGTCCGCGGACTATCTGGCCGAACCGCGCTATGGAGAGACGACCCTGTCCTCGGTCGCAGGCATCTGGGCGATCATCGTGTCGCTGGTCGCGTCGATCCTGCTGGCCGTCGGCCTGAACCTGCGCCGCTTTGCCAACCTGCGCGAGAGTGTCAATTCCGGCACGATGGGGTCGCTGCTGCCGATCTTCAACACCGCATCCGAAGTGGGCTATGGCGCGGTCATCGCATCCTTGCCGGCCTTCGCGCTGATCCGCGACGGGGTGCTGGGCCTGTTCCCGAACAACCCGGTGGCGTCGCTGTCGGTGGCGGTGAACGTGCTGGCCGGCATCACCGGATCCGCCTCGGGCGGCATGTCCATCGCGCTGAACACGCTTGGCGAACAGTTCGCCACGATGGGCCAAGAACAGGGGATCAGCATGGAGCTGATGCACCGCGTCACGGCGCTGTCCTCGGGCGGGTTCGACGCGCTGCCGCATAACGGCGCGGTCATCACGCTGCTGGCCATCACCGGGCTGACCCACAAGAAAAGCTATCCAGACATCTTCGTGGTCGCGGTGCTGATCCCGGTCATCGCGCTGATCACGGTGATCGTGCTGGGGACCGTGCTTTAACGGTACCCCTGCGCCTGTAGCTCAAACAGTTCCTTGTAGCGGCCGGGCCGGGCGACCAGCTCGGCGTGGCTGCCCTGATCCTGGACGCGGCCGCCCTCCAGCACGATGATCCGGTCGGCCATCCGCACGGATGAGAAGCGATGAGAGATCAGCAGCGCCGTCCGCCCCTGCGTCAGATCGCGGAACCGCAAGAAGACCTCGTATTCCGCCCGCGCGTCCAGCGCGGCGGTGGGCTCGTCCAGCACCAACAGCTGCGCATCGCGCATATAGGCACGCGCGATCGCCAGCTTCTGCCACTCGCCCCCCGACAGGTCCAAGCCGCGGGCGAACCGCTTGCCGACCATCTGGTCATAGCCCTTGGGCAGCTTGGCGATGACCTGATCGGCCAGGGACCGTTCGGCCGCCGTCACGATGCGGGGGCGGTCGTCGCGCGCGTCGATCCGGCCGATGGCGATGTTTTCCGCCGCGGTCACCGCATAGCGGACGAAGTCCTGAAAGATCACGCCCACGGTGCCGCGCAGCTGGTCCAGGTCATAGCTGCGCAGGTCGCGCCCATCCAGCGTGATGCGGCCATCGTCCGGGTCATACAGACGCGCCAGCAGCTTGACGATGGTCGTCTTGCCCGCGCCGTTCTCTCCGACCAGAGCGACCGTCTCTCCGGCGCGCAGCTCCAGCGTCATGCCGCGGATCGCCCAATCCTCGCGGCCCGGATAGCGGAAGCCCACATTCTCGAACCGGAACCCCTGCGCGATGGGCACCGGCACCGGCAGCGGATCGGCGGGGCTGGCAATGGCCGGGCGGGCGGTGAAGAAATCGAACAGGTCGTCCAGATACATGGCCTGACCCGCCATGCTGGAGAACCCCGACAGCAGCCCCTCCAGCAAACCGCGCAGGCGCAGGAAGCTGCCCGACAGGAACGTCAGATCGCCGATCGACAGCTGCCCCGTCAGCGTGCGCGCGATGATCCATAGAAAGGCCGCGTAATAGGCCAGCGTGCCAAGCGCGGTCAGCACCGCCATCACCGACAGCTGGCGGCGCTGGATCACCCGGTTCTCCAGGTAGAACCGCCGGGCCAGGGTCAGATATCTGTCGCGCAGCCAAGGGCTTAGGCTGAAGATCTTAACCTCTTTCGCGGTCTCGGCGGTGGCTGCGATCATGCGCAGATAGTCGCGTTCGCGCCGGTCCGCCGCGCGGGCGTGGTTCAGCGCATAGGTGCGGGCGTTGAAATGCATCTCTCCCATCAGGGACGGGATCAGCGCCAGCGCGAGCAGCACCACCAGCCACGGGTTATAGACCACCAGACCCACGCCAAAGCTGATGACGGTGACGCTGTCCTGCATCTGCTGCATCAGCTGGTTCAGCAGGGGGATGCGCCCCATCGTCTGACGCCGCGCGCGGTCCAGGCGGTCCTGAAAGCTTGCATCCTCGAAGGAGGCTAGGTCCAGATCTGCCGCGTGGTCCATCAGCCGGATCGAGATATCGATGACCAGCTTTTCCTGCAGCAGCGCATCGACATAGGCGACCAGCCGCCCCAGCACGTCCTGTGCGATCGCCAGCGCCAGTTCCAGTGCCACCAGCCCGATCAGCGGATGCGCCAGACCGCTTTCCCACCAGCCCGCCAGCGTGTCCGGACCACCCGCGGCCGACAGGGCCACGACCTGGTCGATGATCAGCTTGCCCACCCACAGCATCGCGACCGGCATCAGCGCCCGCATCAGGCGCAGCGCCACCATGGCCAACGTCAGCGCGGGGCTGGCCCGCCAGACCATGACCAGAAAGGGCGGGATGTTCTTCAGCGCCGCCCAACGCGCCGCATAATCGGGGGATGCGGGCGCGTCGGGCGGCATATCAGGCGGCCTCGGTCCGGCGGGCGTGGGCGATCTCGGCCTCGGTCAGGGGGCCGGGGAAATGGCACGCGACCTGATGGTCGCCGACCGTCAGCTGCGGCACCGACGCCGCGCATTCAGCCTTCGCCCGCGGACAGCGCGTCCGGAACACGCAGCCCGAGGGCGGGTTCATGGGCGAGGGCAGGTCGCCCGCCAGCGGCACGATGGTCTTGGCGGTCTCGATCGTCGGATCGGGGACCGGCACGGCCGACAGCAGCGCCTGCGTATAGGGGTGCTGGGGGTTGGCATACAGCGCCTGCACCGGACCCATCTCCATCACCTTGCCCAGATATAGCACCATCACCCGGTCGCTGATATGTTTCACCACCGACAGGTCATGCGCAATGAAGATCAGCGCCAGTCCCAGATCCTTTTGCAGCCGGATCAGCAGGTTGATCACCTGTGCCTGGATCGACACGTCCAGCGCGGACACCGGCTCATCGCAGATGATCAGCTTGGGCTCAACGATCAGGGCGCGCGCGATGCCGATGCGCTGGCACTGGCCGCCGCTGAATTCATGGGGATAGCGGTTGATCTGGTTGGGCAGCAGGCCGACCTTTTCCATCATCGCCTTGACGCGTTCACGCACGTCAGCGCGGGGCAGGTCGGGGCGGTGCGTGGTCAGGGGTTCGGCGATGATCTGGCCCACGGTCATGCGCGGGTTCAGGCTGGCCAGAGGGTCCTGGAACACCATCTGGATGTCCTGGCGATAGGCCATCATCTGCCGGGGTGTCAGCGCCAGAAGGTCCTTGCCGTCGATCCATTCAGCCTGTCCCGTGGCCGGGACCAGCCCGATCAGGGCGCGGGCCAAGGTCGATTTTCCGCAGCCGGATTCGCCTACCACGCCCAGGGTCTCTCCGGGCGCCAGGGCGAAATCGACGCCGTTCACCGCGCGCAGCGGGTTGGGTCGCGTCCAGGGCATCGCGCCTTCGGGGCGGATCTGGAAGGTCACGCGCAGGTCGCGCACGCTCAGAAGATCGCTCATGGCTTGGCCTCCGATCCGGGGGTCTGGGTGGCGCCGGCCGCACCGGCACCGGCGACGGCGCCCTCGGGCAGGTGGTCGTCCGTCGGCAGGGTGTCACCAGCGGCGACCAGGTCGGGCTGCGGGTCGTCGATCATGCGCCGGGCCAGCACCTCGGCCACGGGGGCGTGGCAGGCACGGGCGCGGCCGGGGGCGAAGACCTCCAGGGCTGGGTCGATGCTGGCACAGCCTTCGCGGCGATAGGGGCAGCGCGGCTCGAACGCGCAGCCCGAGGGCGGGCGGCTCATGTTCGGGGGCTGGCCGGGGATGGCGCGCAGGTCCTCATCGTCCTGATCGACACGCGGGATCGCGTCCAGAAGGCCCTGGGTATAGGGATGCGTCGGTTCGGCAAAGATCGGGCGCACCGGCCCGGTCTCACGGATGCGGCCGCCATACATGACCGCGACCCGTTCGCATGACCCCGCGACCACGCCCAGATCATGGGTGATCAAGATCATCGCCATGCCGAAATCGCGTTGCAGGTCCGACAGCAGTGCCATGATCTGCGCCTGCACGGTCACGTCCAGCGCGGTCGTGGGCTCATCCGCGATCAACAACTTGGGTCGGCACAGCAGCGCCATGGCGATCATCACCCGCTGCCGCATGCCGCCCGAAAATTCGTGCGGATAAAGCCGCACGCGCCCCTTGGCGTCGGGGATCTTGACGGCGTCCAGCATCTGCACGGCCTGCGCGACGGCATCGCGTTTCGACAGGCCCTTGTGCAGCGTCAGCACCTCGGCCATCTGGTCGGCCACCCGCATATAGGGGTTCAGCGAGGTCATCGGATCCTGGAAGATCATGGCGATCTGTTCGGCGCGGATGCGGTTCAGCACCTTTGGCGGGGCGTTCAGGATCTGCTGCCCGTCGAACAGGACGCTGCCCGAGGCGCGGCCGTTGCGCGCCAAAAGGCCCATGATCGCGAAGGACAGCTGCGACTTGCCGCTGCCGGATTCTCCGACGATGCCCAGGGTCTCGCCCGCATCGACGGACAGGGTCACGTCGTTGACGGCCCGCACCGCGGCATCGTTGGTCTGGAAGCGGACCGACAGGTCACGCAGTTCGAGAAGGGCCATGATTACCGCTCCTTGGGGTCGAGGGCGTCACGCAGGCCGTCGCCCACGAAGAAGAAGCCGAACAGCGTGATCACAAAGAAGAACAGCGGAAAGGCCAGCTGCCACAGCGTGCCATAGTTCATCGTGCCCGCCCCTTCGGAAATCAACGCGCCCCAACTGGTCAGGGGTTCCTGAACGCCCAGACCCAGGAAGCTGATGAAGCTTTCCGTCAGGATCATCAGCGGCACCAGCAGCGTCGCATAGACCGCCACCACGCCCAGCAGGTTCGGCACGATATGGCGGACGATGATGCGGAAGGACGACACGCCGGTGGCGCGCGCGGCCTCGATGAATTCTCGGTTCTTGAGGCTAAGCGTCTGACCGCGAACGATTCGGCTCATATCCAGCCAAGAGATCAGGCCGATGCCCAGGAACAGCATCGACATCGACCGCCCGAACATGACCAGCAGCAGGATCAGCACGAACATGTAGGGGATCGACATCAGGATATCGACCGTCCGCATCATGATCTGGTCGGTGCGCCCGCCGACATATCCCGCGGTCGCGCCATAGAGCGTGCCAACGATGACGGCGATGGCAGCACCCACGACGCCGACCATCAGGCTGATGCGCGTGCCTTGCACGACGCGTGCATACAGGTCGCGGCCCAGGTTGTCGGTGCCGAAGAAGTGCCCGTTTTCCATCGACGGCTGACCCATCTGGGCGACCTGGCCCATGACGCTGAAATCCAGCTCCTCGTTAGACCATTGCGCGGCATAGCCGCCGAAGATCGCGAACAGTGACACCAGCATCAGGATCGTCAGGCCCAGCATCGCGGCCTTGTTGCGGAAGAAGCGACGGCGCGCGTCGGCCCAGGGGCTGCGGCCGCGGACCTCTGCCTCGACGAAACGGTCGGACAGGGACTGCATCTTGGATTGATCGATGACCATGACCTAGTACCTGATCTTGGGGTCGATCCATGCGTAAAGCACGTCGACGATGAGGTTGAAGAGGATGGTCAGCGCGCCCACCAGGATAGTAACGCCCATCATCACGGCATAATCGCGGTTCAGCGCGCTGTCCACGAAGGCCTTGCCGATGCCGCCGGTCGAGAAATAGATGTCGATCACCACCGATCCGGTGATCATCGACACGAAGACCGGCCCCAGATAGCTGATCACCGGCAGCATCGCGGGTTTCAGCGCGTGGCGGATGATGACGCGGTGTTCGGGCATCCCCTTTGCCCGCGCCGTGCGGATGTGGTTCGACCCCAGCACCTCCAGCATCGACGACCGGGTGATCCGCGCGATCGACGCCATGTAGCTGGTCGACAGCGCGATTACCGGCATGATCCAGAAGCTGGGATTGCTGAACGACCAGCCCCCGCCCGGCAGTAGGCCGTACCACAAGGTCAGGACCAGCACCAACAGGGGCGCCATCACGAAGTTCGGCAGCACCTGCGCGCCGATAGACACGCCCACGGCCAGATAGTCGACCCAGCTGTTGTGCCAGATCGCCGCCACAACGCCCAGGGCCACGCCCACGACGACGGCTGCCACGAAGGACAGCCCGCCATAGGTCAGCGTCACCGGGAATCCGCTGGCGATCAGCTGGTTCACGGTGCGGTCGGGATAGACGAAGCTGGGACCGAAGTCGAAATGCACGACTACGTTGACCAGATAATTCCAGATCTGCAGCCACAGCGGGTCGTTCAGACCGTACTGCGCCTCCAAGTTGGCAAGGACGGCCGGGGGCAGGGCGCGTTCGCCCGTGAAAGGTCCGCCCGGTGCGATCTGCATCAGGACGAAGGAGAAGACGATCAGCAGAAGCAGCGTGGGTATCGCCACCGCCAGCCGTCGCAGGATGAATGCGAACATCGCGTGGGGCCTTCCCTGCGGAATGGTTGAAAAATGACAGGGCCGGGGCGGTCGTGCCGCCCCGGCCCCCGGTCAGGATGGCTGCTTATTCCGCGACGCGGTACAGGTCCTTGGCGTACCAGGTATTCAGCAGGTTCTCGCGCGGCAGGCCCTTGATGGCCGGGTTGATCATGTCGACCTTGGCATAGTGATAGACGAAGACCGCCGGGTTCTCATCGGCCAGGATCTCCTCGGCGCGCTGATAGAGGGGGGTGGTGTCCTCTGCCGTGCGGGCCTCGACCAGCAGCTTGTCGTATTCCTCGTTCGACCACTTGCCGCTGTTGTAGCCGTCGGTGCGGAACCAGTCCAGGAAGGTCGTCGCCTCGTTGTAGTCGGCGCACCAGGCATAGCGTGCGATCTCGAAGTCCTGGTTCTGCAGGCGGTCGGTGTGGACGGCCCATTCGACGTTGTTCAGCTCGATCTCGATGCCCAGGGGGCGCCAGAACTGTTGGGCCGCGATGGCCAGCAGGCGGTGGCTGTCGTCGGTGTTGTACTGCAGCTGCAGGCGCACCGGGTTGTCGGGACCGTAACCGGCCTCGGCCAGCAGCTCGGCGGCGCGGGCCATGCGGTCTTCCTGCGACATGTCCTTCATGCCGCCCTCGGGCGCGGCAAAGCCGTTGATGGCCCAATGCGTCCAGGTGTAGGCGGGCTCCTGTCCGCCCTGCAGGACCTGATCCACGATGACCTCGCGGTTCAGCGACAGGGCCAGTGCCTCGCGGACACGTTCGTCCTTCAGCGCCTCGGGGCCCTTCTCCGACAGGTTGAACACATAGGCGTAAGAGCAGCCGTAGGGCACAGACACGGCCTCTTCGGGGGACGCCTCGGACAGGCGCGGGTACTGGCCGGCGGGGATCTGGACGCGGTCCAGCTCTCCGGCCTGATAGCGGGTCAGGGCCACGTTGTTGTCGTTGACGGTCACGCCGCGGACGGTCTGCATCACGACGTTCTCGGCATCCCAGTATTCCGGGTTCTTCTCGAAGACGATCTCGACGCCCAGATTGTGGCTGGCCAGGGTATAGGCCCCGTTGCCGACCAGGTTGGCGGGCTGCACCCAGGCGTCGCCGTGCTCCTCGACCACCGCGCGGGGCACGGGATAGGTCGTGGTGTGCGACAGGGTGTTCAGGAAATAGGGGGTGGGCGTGGTCAGCGTCACCTGCAGCGTCTTGTCGTCCAGCGCGACGACGCCCAGCTGGTCGGGCTCCATCTCGCCCGCGATGATCTGCGTGGCGTTCTGCAGGTTCATCAGCTCCATGTACCAGGCGTATTCCGACGCGGTCTCGGGCGTGACGACGCGCTGCCAGGCATAGACGAAGTCGTCCGCCGTCACCGGGTCGCCGTTCGACCACTTGGCGTCGCGCAGCGTGAACGTGTAGGTCAGGCCGTCCTCGGACATCTCGTGGCTTTCGGCGACGCCGGGGATCATGTTGCCCGCGGCATCCTCGATCATCAAGCCCTCGAACAGCGAGCGCAGCGCGTCCGAACCCTCGACGTCGGTGTTCTTGGCCGGGTCAAGCGACTTGATCGCGTCCAGCAGCCAATAGGTATAGGTCTGGTTCTCGGCCAGGGTCTCGCCTTCGGCAGGCTGCACGGCCCAAGCGGGCATCGCCAGCGCGGTCAGCAGGGCGGTCGTCGCGAAAAGCTTGGTCATCCCAACTCCTCCAAGTTGTCTGTCGGTGTCGTGTCGCACCGGAATGGCGCGAGGTTTAGTGAAAGCACGGGTGTGGGCAAGCGGCGTTTCGCGCTTTCCAACCCGACCGCCCTGTGGAAAACAGGCCCGCATGACGCAACGGGGACATATCACGCTGGTGACGGGCGGCGCGCGGTCAGGCAAGTCGGCCCTGGCCGAACGGCTGGTCCTGCGCCATGCGATGCCGCGCATCTATATCGCCACGGCCCAGGCCCGCGACGCCGAGATGGGTGAAAGAATCAAGGCGCATCAACAGGATCGCGGACAGGGTTGGCGCACCATTGAAGAACCGCTGGATCTGGCCGGCACGCTGCGCGCGACCGACGGTCAGGGCGTGCGCCTTGTGGATTGCCTGACGCTGTGGATGTCGAACTGCATGGGTTCGGCGGATATCGGCGCATTGACGGTGACGTTACGTCAGCAATGCTGTCCTGTCGTGCTGGTCAGCAACGAATTGGGGCAGGGGATCGTGCCGGACAACGCCCTGGCCCGCCGGTTCCGTGACGATCACGGCCGGATGAACCAAGCGGTGGCGGCGCTGGCCGACCAGGTCTGGATGGCCGTCAGCGGCATGCCCCTGCGCCTGAAACCCATGGCAGAGAACCCCGATGACCCGATTTGACCAGACCGCCGCCGACCGTGCCGCCGCGCGCCAGGCCACGCTGACGAAACCCGCCGGATCGCTTGGTCGGCTGGAGGCGCTGGCCGTGTTCATGGCAGGCTGGCAGGGGACCGACCGCCCCACGCTGGACCGCGCGCAGGCGCTGGTCTTTGCGGGCAATCACGGGATCACGGTGCAGGGCGTCACGCCCTTTCCACCCGCGGTGACGGCGGCGATGGTCGCGAACTTTCGTGCAGGCGGCGCGGCGATCAATCAGCTGTGCCGTGTGGCGGGGGCCGATCTGGGAATCGTCGCGCTGGATCTGGACCGGCCCACGTCCGATTTCACCCAAGGCCCCGCGATGACGTCGGCCGAGGTCGATGATGCGATGGCGCAGGGTGCCGCCGCCGTCGATCCCACCGTCCAGGTCCTGCTGCTGGGAGAGATGGGGATCGGCAATTCCACCACCTCGGCCGCACTGGCGGCGGCGACCTTTGGCGGTCGGGCCGAGGACTGGGTCGGCCCCGGCACCGGCGCGCAGGGCGCGATGCTGGCCGCCAAGGTCCGCGTCGTGACGGAAGGGCTGGCCCGCCACGCCGTGACCGGCACCCACGACACGCTGGCCGCGTTCGGCGGTCGCGAACAGGCGGCCATCTGCGGCGCGGTACGCCGTGCACGGGACCTGCGCATTCCGGTGATCCTGGACGGGTTCATCTGCACCGCCGCTGCCGCCGTGCTGACCCGCGATGATCCCGACGCGCTGGCCCATTGCCTGATCGGCCATGAAAGCGCCGAACCGGGGCACCGACGCCTGATCGCGTCGCTTGCGATGCAGCCCGTCCTGTCGCTGGACATGCGCTTGGGCGAGGGGTCCGGCGCCGCCGTGGCCCTTCTGGTGCTGCGCGCCGCGCTGGAATGCCACAACGGCATGGCGACCTTTGCCGAGGCCGGGATTGTCTAGGTCGCACCAGATCGTCCTGGCGCTGGTCTTCCTGACACGGCTGCCGCTTGGGCGCCTGCTGCCGCCCGAGGTTCTGCCGCTGTCCCGCGCGGCCTGGGCCTTTCCGCTGGCGGGGGCTGTGCTGGGACTGCTGGCCGGGGTGCCCCTGTGGATCATGGGGACGGGCCTGCTGCCGGCGGCGCTGTCCGTTGCCCTGACCGTCTGGCTGACCGGTGCGCTGCACGAGGATGCGCTGGCCGATTTCGCCGATGCGGGCGGCGGACGGGACCGCGCCGACCGGCTGAGGATCATGCGCGAATCGACCATCGGCAGCTATGGCGCCGCCGCGCTGGTGTCGACGGGCGTGATCCGCGTGGCGGCGCTGGCGGCGCTTGGACCGCTGGCGCTGATCGCGGCGGCCGCGGCGGGGCGGGTGGCACCGGTGATGCTGATGCGTGCTCTGCCGCCGGCGCGGACCGATGGGCTGGGTCAGGGGGCCGGGCAGCCCTCGCGCCGGGCGGTGGTGGCGGCCACGCTGACGGGCGTTCTGGCACTGCTGCTGGGTGCGCCGGAACCGGGGGCCGCGGCCTTGGCGATGGCGCTGATCGGGCTGTCGGTCGTGGCGGTCTCGCGCCGCGCCTGCCGCCTGCTGGGCGGGCAGACGGGCGATGTGCTGGGCGCGTCGGTGCTGCTTGCGGAATGTGCGGCGCTGGTCGGGATGGCCGCGCTGACCTAGGGTCAACTGGCGGAAAACCTTGACCCGCGCAGGCCGCTTGCCGCATATCCTGCCAGCCAGAACGACCGGGTCAACCGGACCGCGGCCGAAGGCCGTACCTTGAGGGAGGAGCATATCATGAGCGGCCTGTTGGCCCTTTCGCGCGGCATCGACCGCGTCACGACGCTGATCGGGCGCAGCGTCGCCTGGCTGATCCTGCTGGCCGTCGTCATCAGCGCCGTCAACGCGGTCGTCCGCAAGGTGTTCAGCATGTCGTCGAACGCTTGGCTGGAGGCGCAGTGGTACCTGTTCGGCGCGGCCTTCATGCTGGCCTCGGCCTGGACGCTGCTCGAGAACGAACATATCCGCATCGACGTGATCTATGGCCGCTGGTCGCGTCGGGTGCAGCATTGGATCGACCTTCTGGGCACGATCCTGTTCCTGATGCCCTTCACCACGGTCATGCTGTGGCTGACCTGGCCCGCGCTGATGGGCAGCATCCGCACCGGAGAGATCTCGATGAACGCGGGCGGCCTGCCGCTCTGGCCGGCGCGGGGCGTGCTGGTGGTGGGCTTTGGCCTGCTGTTCGCCCAGGGCCTGTCCGAGATCGTCAAGAAGATCGCCGTCATGCGCGGCATCATTCCCGATCCGCACCAGAACACCGGCCCGAACGAGGCCGCCAATCACGAGGCCGGGCTGATGCTGACGGGCCGCACCGACCAGACCGATGAACCGGAGCGCCGCCCGTGATCGACCTTATCGCCCACAACCTTGCCCCCATCATGTTCTTCTCGATGGTGGCGTTCCTGCTGTTCGGCTATCCGATCGCCTTTGCGCTGGCGGCCAACGGGCTGCTGTTCTTCTTCTTCGGGGTGTTCCTGACGCCCCTGTCCGACCAGGTGAACCTGGGCTGGAACCTGCTGGGGGCGCTTGGGGACCGCGTCTTCGGCGTGATGCGCAATGACACGCTGCTGGCCATCCCGTTCTTCACGCTGATGGGGATCGTGCTGGAACGGTCGCGCATGGCCGAGGAGCTTCTGGACACCATCGGTCAGCTGTTCGGCCCGGTCCGCGGCGGCCTTGCCTATGCCGTGATCCTGGTCGGCGCGCTGCTGGCGGCAACGACCGGCGTGGTCGCGGCCTCGGTCATCTCGATGGGCCTGATCTCTCTGCCGATTATGATGCGCTACGGCTATGACAAAAGCCTGTCGACGGGCGTGATCGCGGCGTCGGGGACGCTGGCGCAGATCATCCCGCCGTCGCTGGTGCTGATCGTGCTGGCCGACCAGCTGGGCCGTTCCGTCGGCGACATGTACAAGGCGGCGATGGTCCCGGCGCTGGCGCTGGTCGGCGTCTACATCGTCTATGTCCTGATCCTGTCGATCCTGCGCCCCAAGGCCATGCCCGCCCTGCCGCTGGAGGCGCGCAGCCTGGGCGGCGGCGGCTGGTCGCTGGCCGTGGTGATCGTGCTGGCCGTCGCGATCTTCCAGCTGGCCAGCCGCTGGATGGACGCCAACGGCGTCACGAACGCGCCCATCTGGGCGGCGACCCTGGCGGTCGTGGTCCTGCTGATCCTGGCGGTCGCCGACCGTGCCACGGGCGGACGTTGGCTGTCGCCGATGACGCGGCAGGTCATCATCGTGATGATCCCGCCCCTGGCGCTGGTCTTCCTGGTGCTGGGCACGATCTTCCTGGGCATCGCCACGCCCACCGAGGGCGGCGCGATGGGTGCGATGGGCGCGCTGATCCTCTCGGCGATCAAGCGCCGCCTCAGCTTCGACGTGCTGAACCAGGCGCTGCTGTCGACAGTCAAGCTGTCGGCCTTCGTGATGTTCATCCTGCTGGGCGCGACCGTCTTCTCGCTGACCTACTATTCGGTCAACGGCCATATCTGGGTGCGCGACCTGCTGACCGCGCTTCCCGGCGGGGTCACGGGCTTCCTGATCGTGTCCTGCATCATCATCTTCATCCTTGGCTTCTTCCTGGACTTCTTCGAGCTGGCCTTCGTCATCGTTCCGCTGCTGATCCCGGCGGCAAATGCGCTTGGCGTCGATCTGGTCTGGTTCGGGGTGATACTCGCGGTGACGATGCAGACATCGTTCCTGACGCCACCCGTGGGCTTTGCGCTGTTCTATCTGCGCTCGGTCGCGCCGCGGAAATCCTATCGTGACAAGATCACCGGTCTGATGATGGACCCGATCACCACCCTGAACATCTATCGCGGCGCGGTTCCCTTCGTGGGGCTTCAGGTCCTGATGATCGCGGCGGTGATCGCGTTCCCGGGCATGGTCATGCATTACAAGGGACCGGTCGTGGACACGTCGAACATGCGGATCGAGATCCCCATGGGCGGGGGGCTTGGCGGCGGTCTCGGTGGCGGGCTGGGCGGCGGCGCCGCGGCCCCGCAGGGTGGCAGCGGCGGGTTCGGCACGCTTGGCGGATTGGGCGGATCGCCCTTCGGCCAGCAACAGCCGGCTCCGGCGACGCCGACCCCGGACGCACCCGTCCCGGATGCACCCGCACCGACCAGCCCCGAACCGGAAGCCGCGACCCCCGAGGCGGCGGCACCCTCCGGCGGGGTGAGCTTGGGCTTAGGCGGGCCTCCTCCGGGCCTGTCAGGGAACTGACGGGCGGGCCCGTCACCGCGGGCCCGATGCACCAACGAAAAACCCCCGCGCAACACCTGCGCGGGGGTTTCGCATTCCGATGGGGTCGTCCGATCAGCCGCCGACGGCCAGGGTGCCGTTGCGCTGCTGGATCATCATGAAGGTGTCGAACGTGTATTCCGCGGTCTGCTGGTACAGGTACCAGTCGTCGCGGAACTGCAGCATTGCCTCGTACTGCGTCTTGAAGGACTCGTTCTCGGCCGAGACCTCGGCATAGACCTCGTTCGCGGCGGCGAAGGATGCGGCCAGCACCTCCTCGCTGAACGAGCGCAGCTGAGCGCCCGAACCGACCAGCTCCTTGAGCGCGGTCGGGTTCTTCATGTCATATTTCGCCAGCATGTTCTGGTCGGTAGCCTGCGCGCAAGTCCGGAACAGCGACTTGTAGTTTTCGGGAAGCGAATCCCACTGGCCCTTGTTCACGAAGAAGCTGACCGTCGGGCCGCCCTCCCAGAAACCGGGATAGTAATAATAAGGCGCGACCTTCTGGAAGCCCAGCTTGCTGTCGTCATAGGGGCCGACCCATTCGGCCGCGTCGATCGTCCCACGCTCCAGCGAGGGATAGATGTCGCCGCCGGCAATCTGCTGCGGCACCACGCCCAGCTTCTCGACGACCCGGCCCGCCAAGCCGGAAATGCGCATCTTCAGGCCCTGCATATCGGCCAGAGAGTTGATTTCCTTGCGATACCAGCCGCCCATCTGCACGCCGGTGTTGCCGCCCGGATAGCTGACCAGATTGTACTTTTCCAGGAAGGTGTTGTAGTTCTCGATGCCGCCGCCCTGATAGTTGTAGGCGTTCTTGGCGCGGGCCGAGAAGGTGAACGGCAGGTCGGCACCGCAGGCGAAGGCCGGGTCCTTGCCCCAGTTGTAGTAGCCCACCGAATGCGAACATTCGACGGTGCCGTCGGTGGTCGCGTTGATGGCGTCCAGGCCCGGCACGATCTCTCCGGCCGAGAACACCTGGATCTGGAAGCGGCCGTCGGTCGCCTCGGACAGGCGCTGAGAGATTTCCTCGGCGCCGCCATAGATGGTGTCCAGCGACTTGGGAAAGCTGGAGGCCAGGCGCCAGTTGATCTGCGGTGCCTCTTGCGCGATGGCGGGCGCGGCCAGCACGCTGCCGGCTGCCGCCGCAGCACCGCCGATGGACGCCCGCGCGATGAAGGACCGCCGGTCCAACGCTTTGGAATCTTTCATTCTGTCTCCTCCGCTTGGGTCGGTGGGCCCCCTCGGCCCGCAACTTCCCACCCTGCATGGCCGACAGTTTAGCCCCGCTTTCGGGCCTGTCGAGTGTTCTGAGACCGATCCCCCAAAGTTATTTCACGCCGCCGGCCCTGATGCGGTCGCGCAATCGTACGCAGGCGATTGTGCCCGCAAAAACGGCGCATTATCAGGGATGTCGCGGCAAGGAGGCTCAGATGCGCATCGAGGATTGGCAGCCCGACCTGACCGGCCAGCCCGGACCCAAGTTCCGCGCCCTGGCCAACGCCCTGCGCGAGGCCGCGCGGTCGGGCCAGTTGGCGCCCGGCACGCGTCTGCCGCCGATGCGCGACCTGGCCTGGCGGCTGAAGGTCACGACCGGAACCGTCGCCCGGGCCTATCAGGTGGCCGCCGCCGAAGGTGTCGTGGAAAGCCATGTGGGGCGCGGCAGCTTCATCGCCGCGGCGCGCCCCCGTCGCCCGGTGCCGCAGCCGCTGCTTTACGAAAGCCTGGACCACCCCGCATCGCCGCAGGGCCCGGCCGACCTGCGCATCCCGCAATTGCCCGATTGCGGTCAGGCGCGGGTCCTGGCCACGCATCTGGCGGCGATGGCGGCGGACATGGACGCGTCGGTCCTGGATTACACCCCGCTGAGCCGCGACCAGGATTGCCGGGGCGCGGCATTGGACTGGATGTCCGTCCGACCCCTGGGGGCGGTGGCCGACCACGACATGGTCCTGACGCACGGCGGTCAGCACGCGATCACGCTTGTCATGGCGCTGTGCCTGGCGGATCAACCTGCGCAGGTCATGGTCGAGGCGCTGACCTATCCCGGCATCACCCACGCGGCACGCCTGATGCGCGCCCAGACACAGGCGGTGGCGCTGGACGATCAGGGCATGATCCCCGAGGATCTGGACCGCGTCGCCCGCGCCACGGGGGCGCGGCTGGTGTGCCTGACGCCCTCGGCGCAGAACCCGACGCTGGCATCGATGGGGGCCGCCCGGCGAGACCGCATCGTCGAGGTGGCCCGCCGCCACGACCTGCAGATCATCGAGGACGAATGCTATGCGCCCAGCCCGCGTCCCGATGCGCCCCCCAGCCTGCGCGCCCTGGCGCCCGAGCGGGTCTGGCATGTCAGCAGCCTGTCGAAGATCATCGCCGCGGGCCTGCGCTTCGGCGTGCTGATCTGCCCCGAGGGGATGGGCCAGGCGGGGCGCGTCGCCGCGCAGCACAGTCATATGGGCCTGTCACAGCCGATCACCGGGCTGGTGACGCGGCTGCTGCGGTCCGGCGATGGCGATCGGATCGCCCGCGAGGTTCAGGCGCAGGTGGCGGATCGGCTGGCCTTGGCGCAGGAGGCGTTCGCGGGTCTGGACGCGCGGGGTCAGGCCGGCGTGCCGATGGTCTGGCTGCCGCTGCCCGCGCCGTGGACGGCCGCCGATTTCGCGTCGCGCGCGGCGGCGGCGGGGGTGATCGTGCGCCCGTCGTCGGATTTCTGCGGACCGGCACAGGCGCCGGTGCAGGGAGTGCGCATCGCGCTGAACTGTCGGATGCCGCGCGACAGGCTGGCCGCCGCGCTGCAGACCCTGGGCCAGATGGCAAGGTCCGGCCCCGAGGCGGGGCCGGACTGAAGGGTCAGCGCAGGATGCTGCGGCCGGCGTATTCGGCGGTGGCGCCCAGCATTTCCTCGATGCGGATCAGCTGGTTGTACTTGGCCAACCGGTCGGAACGGGCCAGCGAACCGGTCTTGATCTGACCACAGTTGGTGGCGACGGCCAGGTCGGCGATGGTCGCGTCCTCGGTCTCGCCCGAACGGTGCGACATGACGCTGGTATAGCCCGCGCGGTCGGCCATGCGCACGGCGTCCAGCGTTTCCGACAGCGTGCCGATCTGGTTGACCTTGACCAGCAGGCTGTTGCCGCAACCACGCTCGATCCCCTGGGCCAGACGCACGGGGTTGGTCACAAACAGGTCGTCGCCGACCAGCTGGATGCGGTCGCCCAGCTTGTCGGTCAGCATCTTCCAGCCGTCCCAGTCATCCTCGGCGCAGCCATCCTCGATCGACAGGATCGGATAGGCGTCGCAGAGCGCGGCCAGGTAATCGACGTTCTCGCCGGGGGTCAGGGACTTGCCCTCGCCCTTCATTTCGTACTTGCCGCCCTTGAAGTATTCGGTGGAGGCGCAGTCCAGTGCCAGCATGATGTCGTCGCCGGGACGATAGCCGGCCTTCTCGATGGCCTTCAGGATGAAATCCAGCGCGTCGCGAGTCGAGGAGAGGTTCGGGGCAAAGCCGCCCTCGTCGCCGATGCCCGTGGACAGGCCCGCCGCCGACAGCTCCTTCTTCAGCGTGTGGAAGATTTCCGACCCCATGCGCACGGCTTCGCGGATGTTCTCCGCGGCGACGGGCATGATCATGAATTCCTGGATGTCGATCGGGTTGTCGGCATGCTCGCCGCCGTTGATGATGTTCATCATCGGCACCGGCAGGATGCGCGCGCTGGTGCCACCGACGTAGCGGTAGAGCGGCTGGTTGGTCGCATCCGCCGCCGCCTTGGCCACTGCCATCGACACGCCCAGGATCGCGTTGGCGCCCAGGCGGCCCTTGTTGGGCGTGCCGTCCAGCTCGCACATCATCATGTCGATGGCGCGCTGTTCGGTCGAATCCTCGCCCACCAGGTTCTCGGCGATCTCGCCGTTGACGGCGGCCACCGCCTCCAGCACGCCCTTGCCCATATAGCGGGACTTGTCGCCGTCGCGCTTTTCGACCGCCTCGTGCGCGCCGGTCGACGCGCCGGAGGGAACGGCCGCGCGGCCCATGGTGCCGTCTTCCAGGGTCACGTCGACCTCGACGGTCGGGTTGCCGCGGCTGTCCAGGATTTCACGGGCGAAGATGTCGATGATGGCGGTCATAAGCGCACTCCGGTTGATGCTTGGCGCCTTGTTAGCGCCGCAAGCCCGGTTTCGCAATCTTCACGGAAAGCGGATGCGCGCCCAGATCGGCAGGTGGTCGGATGCGTCGCGCGCGCCCGCCTCGTTGAAGACGCCGGTTTCCAGGACGTGCAGGTTCGTGGACAGGGCCATCCGGTCCAGCCGCAGCCGGGGCAGAGGCGCGGGCCAGGACGGTCCCGGCGCCACGACCCGGAACCCGGCCAGCGATTCAAGACCCCGGTCGTCGCGCCATTCGTTGAAATCGCCCATCATCACGATGTGGTCGTCCGCGATCCGCGACGCCTGCGCGGTGATCCGGGCCAGCTGCGCACGCCGCGACGACCGCGCCAGCCCCAGATGCGCGCCGATCAGCGTCAGGCCCGGCAGGCGCAGCGCCACCGCGCCGCGCGGCTCCAGACCCGGCAGGGGCAGGCGGCGCAGCACCGCCTGTTCGGCCAGATGCGGGCGCATCAGGATCGTCTGGCCATGCCAGCCCAGGCTGCTTTCGGTCGTGCCGTAGATGTCGGCAGGCACCAGCCCCGTTTCCGACTGGATCAGGTTGCGCGGCAGGGCTTCGGGGCGGGCGCCAAGGCGAAAATCCACCTCCTGCAGGGCGATGATATCCGGGTCCAGCGACCGGATCACCGCCAGATTGCGCAGCGGCGCATGCGGGCCGGTCATCCCACGGCACTTGTGCAGGTTGTAGCTTGCGATCTTCAGCATCAATCCATCCGAACTGGCGTTGCGGGTGATCTTGGCGGGGTCCGCGTCACGTGCAAGGGGCAGGCGCGCACAACCCCGTCAGGTGCCGCAGAACGTCTGGCGAACCGCCTGCGCAGGTGTCGGTGCCTGCGCCAGATCTGCCCAATCGGTGCGCAGGTCGCGCGGATGGGTGATCGCGTCGAACAGTCGTTCGAAAGGCGCCATGTCGCCCGCCACGGCGGATGCGATCGCCTGTTCGACCCGGTGGTTGCGCGGAATGCGCCGCGGGTTGGCCCGGGCCATCACGGTCGTGTCGGGCGAAAGCGCCTGCCAGTCGCGGGCCCAGGTGTCGAAGGGCGCGGGGTCTGCGAATTCGTCGCGCGCGGTCCCCTCCGACAGGCCCGCGAAGACACGGGTGAAATCGGCCCGCTGTTCGGCCATCATCTGCAGTAGGCTCTCGATCAGCGACTGGTTCGCAACACCGTCGATGCCCAGCTTGTCGCCGAACCGGCGCAGCCATGCGGCCTGATACAGCGGTGCAAAGCGATGGACGGCGGTGGTCGCGGCCTCGACCGCGGCTTCCTCCTCTCCCATCAGGGGGATCAGGCAGGTCGCGAACTGGGCCAGGTTCCAGACGGCGATCTGGGGCTGGTTCGCCCATGCATAGCGGCCCTGGCGATCGATCGAGGAAAAGACCGTGTCGGGGTGATAGACGTCCATGAAGGCACAGGGCCCGTAGTCGATCGTCTCGCCCGAGATCGCCATGTTGTCAGTGTTCATCACCCCGTGGATGAAGCCCAGCGCCATCCATTGCGCGATGGTTTCGGCCTGCGCAGCGACGACCCGGTTTAGCAGGGCCAAGGGGCCGTCCGCATCGGGATAGTGGCGCGCAATCACGTGGTCGGTCAGGGCCGCCAGTGCATCCCTGCGGTCGCGCACGGCAAAATACTGGAACGTGCCGACGCGGATGTGGCTGGCGGCGACGCGGGTCAGGACGGCACCGGGCAGGCCGCCCTGTTCGCGCCACACCTGATCGCCGGTGGCGACGGCGGCCAGCGCGCGGGTCGTGGGCACGCCCATCGCCGCCATGAACTCGCTGACCAGGTATTCGCGCAGCACCGGCCCCATCCAAGCCCGCCCGTCGCCGCGACGAGAGAACGGCGTCGGCCCCGACCCTTTCAGCTGGATGTCAAACCGTGCCCCGTCCGGGGCCACGATCTCTCCCAGAAGGACGGCGCGCCCGTCGCCCAGCTGAGGCACGAAGCCGCCGAACTGGTGCCCGGCATAGGCCTGGGCCAGGGGCGTCGCACCCTGCGGAACGGCATTGCCCGACAGCATCTCGACCGTCAGCGCGTCGCGGTCCAGCCCCAGTCGATCCGCCAACGGTCCGTTCAGCGCAAGCAGGCTGGGGGCGGTCACGGGGGTGGGGTCCACGCGGGCAAAGAACCCTTGCGGCATCCGGGCATAGCTGTTGTCGAAACGGATCATCGCGGTCTCCTTTGACCATTACATAGGCGCGCATCCCGGCATTGCCAGCCCGGAACCCTTGCGCCACAGGCGTCAAGGGCGTATCGGCATCCGGCAAAAGGAGCTGTCTCATGAAATTTCTCGACCTCGCCAAAGTCTATATCCGCTCGGGCGGGGGTGGCGCGGGCTGCGTGTCGTTCCGCCGCGAGAAGTTCATCGAATACGGCGGTCCTGACGGCGGTGACGGCGGCCGCGGCGGCGATGTCTGGGCCGAGGCGGTCGATGGGCTGAACACCCTGATCGATTTCCGCTATCAGCAGCATTTCTTTGCCAAGTCCGGCCAGCACGGCATGGGCAGCCAGATGACCGGCAAGTCCGCCGACGACGTCGTGCTGCGGGTGCCCGTCGGCACCGAGATCCTGGACGAGGACGAAGAGACCGTGATCGCGGACATGACCGAGGTCGGACAGCGCGTGCTGTTGGCCAAGGGCGGCAACGGGGGCTGGGGGAACCTGCATTTCAAGTCCTCGACCAACCGCAGCCCGCGCACCGCCAATCCTGGGCTGGAGGGGGTCGAGCGGACCATCTGGCTGCGGCTGAAGCTGATCGCGGATGCGGGCCTTGTGGGCCTGCCCAATGCCGGCAAGTCGACGTTTCTGGCCGCCGTGTCAAACGCGCGCCCCAAGATCGCCGACTACCCCTTCACCACGCTGCACCCCAACCTTGGCGTCGTCGGCGTGGACGGGCGCGAATTCGTGATGGCCGACATTCCGGGTCTGATCGAGGGCGCGAGCGAGGGCCGGGGACTGGGCGATCAGTTCCTGGGCCATGTCGAACGGTCGAACGTGCTGCTGCATCTGGTGGACGGCACATCCGAGACCGTGGCCGAGGATGCGCGCACCATCCTGACGGAACTGGAGGCCTATTCGCCGGTCCTGATGCAGAAGCCCCGCGTGACCGCGCTGAACAAGATCGATGCGCTGGAGGAGGAGGAGATCGCCGAGCGCCGCGCCGCGCTGGAGGCGGAGCTGGGCCATCCGGTCATGCTGATGTCGGGCGTGGCCCGGACCGGCGTGACCGACTTGCTGCGCGCGCTGTGGACCCAGATCGAGCCCTCGCGGGCCCCCGCCGCCCCCGAAACGCCCGAGGGGACATGGCAGCCGTGAGCGTGCCGCAGCTTGGCGGGGCCCGCAGGCTGGTCGTCAAGATCGGCTCGGCGCTGCTGGTCGGCCCCGAGGGCCTGCGCGGCGACTGGCTGCGCGGTCTGTGCGACGATGTGGCGGCATGGCGGGCGCAAGGCTGCGACGTCGTGCTGGTCAGTTCAGGGTCGATCGCGCTTGGGCGGCGGGTGCTGGGCCTGCCTGCCGGCGCGCTGCCGCTGGAACAGGCGCAGGCCGCGGCGGCCGTCGGCCAGATCCGCCTGGCCCGTGCCTATGAAGAGGCCCTGGCACCACACGGCGTCATCACTGCACAGGTGCTGCTGACGCTGGAGGACAGCGCCGACCGTCGCCGCTATCTCAACAGCCGCGCGACGATGCAGACCCTGCTCGGCCTGGGCGTGGTGCCCATCGTGAACGAGAACGACACCGTTGCCACCGACGAGATCCGCTTTGGCGACAACGATCGCCTGGCCGCGCAGATCGCCGTGACCTGCGGCGCGGACCAACTGCTGCTGCTGTCGGATGTCGACGGGCTCTATACGGCGAACCCTAAGACCGATCCGACGGCCCGCCATCTGCCGGTGATCGAGACGATCACCCCCGAGATCGAGGCGATGGGCGGCGACCCCGTGTCGGGCCTGTCCAAGGGCGGCATGAAGACCAAGCTGATGGCGGCGCGCACCGCGGTGGCGGGCGGGTGTGCGATGGCGATTGCCGAGGGGTCGGTCCTCCGCCCGCTGTCGGCCGTTGCACAGGGCGCCCGGACTACGTGGTTCCTGCCCGAGGCGGATCCGCAGCTTGCCCGAAAGCGCTGGATCGCCGCGATGAAGCCCAAGGGCACGGTCATCGTGGACGATGGTGCGCGCCTGGCGCTTGGCCGTGGCAAATCGTTGCTGCCTGCGGGCGTGACGCAGGTGCAGGGCGATTTCGGGCGCGGCGATCCGGTGGCGATCACCGACCGCGCCGGCCAGCGTCTGGCGACCGGGCTGATCCGCTATACCGCAACCGAAGCGCGGGCCATCGCCGGTCATCACTCGGCACAGATCGAGACGATCCTGGGCTATCCCGGTCGGGCGGCACTGATCCATCGCGATGACATGGTGACGTGACGGACGTCTGACGCCCCATCGGGCACAGGCACCGGGCGGGGGGTCCGGGGGGC
>NZ_JXYF01000016.1:0-31114 GCF_000967735.1 Paracoccus sp. S4493 | reverse complement strand
CACCGCCACCGCCGCCCATGCCCAGCCCGCCCCCTTCGGAACGCTGCAGCAGGACGACCCCGGCCAGCATCACTGCCAGGATCAGATGGACGGTCAGGATGACGTTTTCCACGGCTTTCGGCCTTTCATTTGCGGACGCGCCTATCTAGTCACCTGTCAGGGTGATGGCAAGCAAGAGTGTCCGATGGTTGCGGTGATGATCCAGGGCACCGGCTCGAATGTCGGCAAGTCGATGCTGGTGGCGGGCCTGTGCCGCGCCGCGACCCGCCGCGGCCTGTCCGTGGCGCCCTTCAAGCCGCAGAACATGTCCAACAATGCCGCCGTCACCGCCGACGGCGGAGAGATCGGCCGCGCCCAGGCCCTGCAGGCCCGCGCCTGCGGGCTGGAGCCGCATACCGACATGAACCCGGTCCTGCTGAAGCCCGAGACCGACCGCGGCGCGCAGGTGATCCTGCAGGGCCGCGCCATCGGCCGGGCCGAGGCGCGCGATTACCAGGGGCTGAAGCCTCGCCTGCTGGGTGGGGTTCTGGACAGCTTTGCCCGCCTGTCGGCCGCCCATGACCTGGTGATCGTCGAGGGGGCGGGCAGCCCCGCCGAGGTCAACCTGCGCCCCCGCGACATCGCCAACATGGGCTTTGCCCGCGCGGCGGGGGTGCCCGTCGTGCTGGCGGGCGACATCGACCGCGGCGGGGTCATCGCCCAGATCGTCGGCACCCAGGCCGTGATCGACGCTGGCGACGCGGCGATGATCCGCGGGTTCCTGGTCAACAAGTTCCGCGGCGACCCGCGCCTGTTCGACGACGGTTACCGGATGATCGAGGCGCGCACCGGCTGGCGCGGCTTCGGTGTCGTGCCGTGGTTCGCGGACGCGCACCGCCTTCCGGCGGAGGATGCGGTCGATCTGCGCGCCAGTGGCGGGACGGGGCTGCATGTCGTCTGCCTGACCCTGTCGCGCATCGCCAATTTCGACGACCTGGACCCGCTGGCGGCGGAACCCGGCCTGCGCCTGACCATGCTGGCGCCGGGACAGGCGATCCCCGGCGACGCCGGTCTGGTGATTGTGCCGGGCACGAAATCGACCCTGGGCGATCTGGCCTTCCTGCGGGCGCAGGGCTGGGACATCGACCTGGCCGCGCATCACCGGCGCGGCGGGCATGTGCTGGGCATCTGCGGTGGCTATCAGATGCTGGGCCGGATGATCGACGATCCGTCGGGCGCGGACGGGGTGGCAGGGCAGGTGGTGGGGCTGGGCCTTTTGGACGTGACCACCGTCATGGCCCCCGACAAGCGGCTGACCCGTGTGACCGGCACCGCCCTGGGCCAGCCCGTGTCGGGATACGAGATCCACATGGGCCGCACCGACGGCCCGGACTGCGCACGCCCCTTTGCCCATGTCCCCGACCCCGACGGGGCCATCAGCGCGGATGGCCGCGTGACGGGCAGCTATCTGCACGGGCTGTTTTCCGACGACGCGTTCCGCGCGGCCTTCCTGGCCCGGCTTGGTGCCGCCTCGCGTCCGGGGTTCGAGGCGGGGGTGGATGCCGCGCTGGACGATCTGGCGGATCACCTGGAGGCACATCTGGACGTGGCGGCCCTGCTGGCCGTCGCGCGCTGATCCCCGATGCGGGCGCCCCCGCCATGCGCGCAGGATGCAGCAGATGTGACCGCGTGGCGCTGGACGAAACCGGGTCGGCACGCTACCTGAGGGGCATGGAACAGATCAAAGCCCCCCTGACCCTGTATCTGGCCGCCCCGCGCGGCTTCTGCGCAGGCGTCGACCGCGCCATCAAGATCGTGGAACTCGCGCTGGAAAAGTGGGGCGCCCCCGTCTTTGTCCGCCACGAGATCGTGCACAACAAGTATGTCGTCGACACGCTGCGCGACAAGGGCGCGGTCTTCGTCGAGGAACTGGACGAATGCCCGGCCGACCGGCCCGTGATCTTTTCCGCCCATGGCGTTCCCAAGGCCGTCCCGGCCGAGGCGCAGCGCCGCGAGATGGTCTATGTCGACGCGACCTGCCCGCTGGTCAGCAAGGTCCATATCGAGGCCGAGCGGCACCACGCCGCGGGCCTGCAGATGATCATGATCGGCCACAGGGGCCACCCCGAGGTCCTTGGCACCATGGGCCAGCTGCCCGAGGGCGAGGTGATCCTGGTCGAGGACGTGGCCGACGTCGCCCGAGTCGATGTCCGCGACCCCGCGCGCCTGGCCTTCATCACCCAGACCACCCTGTCGGTCGACGACACCGCCGCCGTGGTCGCGGCCCTGCAGGCGCGGTTCCCCGCGATCATCGGGCCTGCCAAGGAAGACATCTGCTATGCCACCACCAACCGCCAGGCGGCGGTCAAGGCGGTGGCGCCGCATGTCGATGCGCTGCTGGTGATCGGGGCCGAGAATTCCAGCAACTCCAAGCGTCTGGTCGAGGTCGGGCGTGCCGCGGGCTGCGGCTATGCCCAGCTGGTGATGCGCGCGGCCGAGATCGACTGGCGGGCGCTGGACGGTATCCGCAGCATCGGCGTGACCGCCGGCGCCAGCGCCCCCGAGGTGCTGATCAACGAAGTCATCGACGCCTTCCACGCCCGCTATGACGTGACCGTCGAGGTGGTCGAGACCGCCGTGGAACGGGTCGAGTTCAAGGTCCCCCGCGTCCTGCGCGAGACGGCCTGACCGAACCGGCCCCTTGCCGGATCGCCCGCCCCGGTCCTATCCTCCGGCCACAGGTTGGAGGACCCCACATGACCGTCTATCTGATTGCCGAAGTCACCGTCACCGACGACGCCTGGATCGCCCCCTATGCGGCGGCGGTCCATGACATCGCCGCCCGCCACAACGGCCGCTACCTGTCGCGGTCCGGCCATATCGAGACGCTGGAGGGCGAGGCCCGCGACGTCACCCTGATCGCGCTGATCGAGTTCCCGACCCGCGAGGATGCGATGGGCTTCGTCAACGATCCCGACTATGCGCCCCATGCGAATGCCCGCAAGGGCGGGTCCGTCAGCCATTTCCGGCTGATCGACGACAGCGACGCGGCCGGCAGCATCCCCTATCTTCCCGCGCCCGCCTGAGGCCCGCTGGCCTGCCGCGCCGATCGCGGCTATAGCGGCGCGGACAAGGCGGAAAGGGACAGCATGCGGCTCTATTCGATGCCCTCATCGGGCAACAGCTACAAGGTCAGGCTGCTGGCGGCGCTGACCGGCCAGTCGCTGGACCGGGTCGATTGCGAATACGGATCGGCCGCCCTGCAGCAGGCCAAGGACCAGGGCGCGCTGCCCTTCGGCAAGCTGCCGGCGCTGCGTCTGGACGACGGGACCACGCTGGCGGAATCGAACGCCATCCTGTGCTATCTGGGCGAGGGCACGGCCTATTGGCCCGCCAGCCGGACCCTGCGGGCGCAGATGTTGGGCTGGATGTTCTGGGAACAGTACAACCACGAACCGGTCATCGCGGTGCGTCAGGCGCTGGTCAGCTATCCCCATCGCGCGGCGGATGCCACGCCCGACCGGCTGGCTGACCTGCTGGATCGCGGCCACGCGCTGCTGTCCGTGATGGAGGATCACCTGGCGACCCAAGACTGGCTGGTGGGCGACGCGGCCAGCCTGGCCGACATCTGCCTCTATGCCTATACGCACAGTGCGGGTGCGCGCGGCGGGTTCGACATGAACCGCTTTCCGGCCGTGCGCGGCTGGCTGGCGCGGGTGGTGGCCCTGCCGGGGCACGTGACCATCGATGGCTGAGCTGTTCGCCTGGACCGACGGCGCCTGCAGCGGCAATCCCGGCCCCGGCGGCTGGGGCGTGCTGATGCGCGCGCTGGACGGCGCGAACGTGGTCAAGCAGCGCGAGCTGCAGGGCGGAGAGCCTGCCACGACGAACAACCGAATGGAGCTGATGGCCGCCATCAGTGCGCTGGAGGCGCTGACCCGGCCCAGCACCATCGTGATCGTGACCGACAGCAATTACGTCAAGAACGGCGTGACCCAGTGGATCCACGGCTGGAAGCGCAACGGCTGGAAGACGGCCGACAAGAAGCCCGTCAAGAACGTCGAATTGTGGCAGCGACTTGATGCGGCGCAGGCCACCCACAGCGTCGAATGGCGCTGGATCAAGGGCCATGCCGGCCATGCCGAGAACGAACGTGCGGACGAACTGGCCCGCGCGGGCATGGCGCCGTTCAAGCCGTGACGGGACAGGTGATCGCGGGGCTGCCCACGCTGGTCTGGGTGCTGGACTATGCCTCGGTGCTGGTCTTTGCGCTGACCGGGGCGCTGGTGGCCAGCCGCGCGCAGCTGGACCCGGTGGGCTTTGTCTTCATGGCCGCGATGACGGCGGTGGGCGGCGGGACGCTGCGCGACCTGATCCTGGGCCGCGACATGGTGTTCTGGGTCGCCCGGCCGTCACTGGTCGTGGTGGCCGCGGTGGCGGCGATGGTCGTGTTCTGGACCGCGCACCGGTTCGAAAGCCGCTATCGCCTGCTGCTGTGGCTGGACGCCTTTGCCCTGTCCGTGGCTGTGCCCGCGGGCGTCGCCGTGGCCCTGGCGGGCGGGTTCAGTCCGGTCATCGTGGTCATCATGGGCGTCGTCACCGGCACCTTCGGCGGGCTGATGCGCGACGTGGTGGGCAACGAGGTGCCGCTGGTCCTCAAGCAGGGCGAGCTGTACCTGACGGCGGCGTTTGGCGGGGCGCTGGCGGCGGTGCTGTTGGTCTGGATGGGCCTGGGCCGGGTCGAGGCGCTGGCCGCCTGCGGCGTGGTCACCTTCGTGCTGCGTGCGGGCAGCATGGTGCGAGGATGGAAGCTGCCGGTCTATCGCCCCCGCCCGCCGCGCACCCGCGGCTAGCGCAGGACGGGCGGCTAGCGCAGGACGGGCGGCCCCGCGCGGCCCGCGTCGATGTTCTGCACCCCGGCGCGCAGCCCCTGGCCGATGCGATGCGCCATCTGCGACCAGGCGCGGGCCGACCAGGGTGGCAGGGTGCGGCGCAGCGCCTCGTCGAACAGCGCCAGCCAGATCTCGAAATGCTCGGGGCGGACGTTGCCCGCGGACAGGTGCGCGCGCATCGGGCTGCCGTTGTAGCCCGCCTTGTGCAGGATCGCGCCCTTCCAGAAGGCAGCGATGCGATCCTCATGCGCGGCCCAGTCGCCGACATGTTCGGCAAAGATCGGGGCCAGGACCTCGTGCCGCCGCACGGCGCCGTAGAAGACGGCGACGGTGCGGGCGATCTCTGCCTCGGTGATGTCGAAACGCGGGTCCATGCGCCGCATCTGGGGCAGGGGCGGCGCGGTTGCAAGGGGCCGCGTGCCGCCGTAAGGGGGGCCACCCGGTCGCAGCCCACCCGGACAAAACAGGAGCGAGCCATGAGCCACTATACCGACGCGCTGACCCAGCTGGGCAGCGACACCCCCCTGCCGCAGCACCCCGACCAGGCCGTGCTGGAACGTGTGCCCAACCCCCAGCCCGGCCAGACCTATGCCGTGCGCTTCACCCAGCCCGAATTCACCAGCCTGTGCCCGCTGACCGGCCAGCCCGATTTCGCGCATCTGGTGATCGACTATGTCCCCGGCGACTGGCTGGTCGAATCGAAATCGCTGAAGCTGTTCCTGGGCAGCTTCCGCAACCACGGCGCCTTCCACGAGGATTGCACCGTGGGCATCGGCCGCCGCATCGCCGACCTGCTGGAGCCGGCTTGGCTGCGCATCGGCGGATACTGGTATCCGCGCGGCGGCATGCCGATCGACGTGTTCTGGCAGACGGGCGCGGCGCCTGCGGGCCTGTGGCTGCCCGATCAGGGCGTGCCGACCTACCGCGGGCGCGGCTAGGCGGCGTTCAGCCGCGCCAGGATCGCAGCGCGATCAGCGCCGTGTCGATCACGTCGCCAAGGCGGGCCAGCAGGTGTTCGGGTTCTGGCGCGCCGCTGTCGGTCTCGGCATCCAGCCGTGCCATCAGCCGCGACAGGCGCCGCCGATGGACGCCGGTCCACAACTGGACCGGGTCCGCGATCAGCCCCGCGAAGGTGGTGACCAGCGACCCCGCGAAGGCCAGCGCCACCCCGGTCGCGACGACCGTCAGCGGCGCGGTCTCCACCGGAAAGGCCCAGTACCACGCCCGCCCCAACGTGTCGCCCAGGGCGAAGTCGCGCACCGCGGCGGCATGCGCGCGCATCTGCGCCATCGGCCCGGCAAGCGAGATCATGCCCGGTGTCGCGCGGTGAAACAGCGCGATCCCCACGGTCAGCACGATCAGCGAGGTCGTGATCTCGGCCACGGCGTTGCGGGTGTCGGCATGGCTGCGGATGGCGTGGGCGATGCGGTCGGGGGACGTGTCCGGACCCAGGCCCTGCTGCTGCAGATCGGCGATCAGCGCGACCAGATCACGCTGGATCACCGCCGAGACGTCGGACCGCAGGAACACCCGCCGGCTGCGCAGCCAGCCGCCCACCCGCGTGGCCCCCATTCGCGTTAGGGCGCAGCCCGCGCCCAGCATCAGCAGGGCCACCGGCGCCAGCATCACGTTCACCGGCGCGCGCAGCAGGTCCGCGCCGATCGCGTGGCGGTGCAGTGCCAGCGTGCCCCGCGGTCCGTAGCGCAGCCGTGTGAACCGGCGCAGCGCCGCATCGCGACGGGTCAGGCGGCTGCGCAGGGGGGCGGGGGGCATCGGGCTCTCCGAAGGCGGTAGCCGCAGTCTAGCGGGACGGGGGCCCATGCGCTAGGTTCGGCGCTTGCAGCGCCAAGCGGCGCTTTCTATAGAGGGCGGATGAAATTTCCGGCGTTCGGATCTCGAATTAGCAGCCCGGTGGCGTGAGGTTTCACGCCGCCGGGTCAGTCTTGTCCGAACATCTCTCAAAGGAACGCCCCGATGGCCGACGCCACGCAGCCCGATTACCGCGACACCGTCTTTCTGCCCCAGACCGATTTCCCGATGCGCGCGGGCCTGCCTGCGCGCGAACCCGAATGGCTGGCGCGCTGGGCGCGGATCGGCGTCTATGACCGCCTGCGGTCGACCGCGGCGGGGCGCACGCCCTTCGTGCTGCATGACGGCCCGCCCTATGCCAACGGGCATCTGCATATCGGCCACGCGCTGAACAAGACGATCAAGGACATCGTGGTGCGGTCGCATCAGATGATGGGCTTCGATGCGCGCTATGTGCCGGGATGGGACTGCCACGGCCTGCCCATCGAATGGAAGATCGAGGAGAAGTACCGCAATGAGGGCCGCGACAAGGACGCGGTCGACATGGTCGAGTTCCGCCAGGAATGCCGCCGTTTTGCGGACGAATGGGTCGACATCCAGCGCGAGGAGTTCAAGCGCCTGGGCGTGACCGGGGCCTGGGACCGGCCCTATCTGACGATGGACTTCCACGCCGAGGCGGTCATCGCGGCCGAGTTCATGAAGCTGGTGATGAACGGCTCGCTCTATCAGGGGTCGAAGCCTGTGATGTGGTCGCCCGTGGAGAAGACCGCCCTGGCCGAGGCCGAGGTCGAGTATCACGACCATACCAGCCACACGATCTGGGTGCGGTTCAAGCCTGTTCAGGTGAAGCCGCAAGCCCTGTGGCTTGAGCAAACATCCGGGAACGGGGTTGTTGTGGGGGACATTGATGATGCGTCCGTTGTCATCTGGACGACCACGCCTTGGACCATCCCGCAGAACCGCGCGGTCGCCTTCAACCCCGCGATTGCCTACGGCTTGTACGAAGTGACGGAGGCCGCCGAAAACAGCACGGCAACTGTCGGCGAGCGGCTTGTCTTGGCTGACGCGCTTGCTGAAGGCGTCATGGCTGCCGTAAAGGTTACAGGGTGGCGGAAGGTGCGCGGCGTGGCGGCGTCGGAGCTGGAGGGTCTGATCCTGGCCCACCCCCTCCGCGGGGTCGAGGGCGGTGCGGGCGAGTGGGACTATGACGTCCCCATGCTGCCCGGCGATCATGTCACCGACGAGGCGGGCACGGGCTTCGTGCATACCGCGCCCAGCCATGGCGACGACGACTATCAGCTGGGCCTGCGCTTCAAGCTGCCGATGACCTACAATGTCGAGCCCGACGGCAGCTATCGCCGCGACCTGCCGATCTTCGGCGGCGAGGCGATCATCGCACCGGACGGCAAGGACGGCCCGGCCAATGTCAGCGTCATCAAGCAGCTGGCCTGGGCGGGCGCGCTGCTGGCCAAGGGCAAGATCAAGCACTCCTACCCGCACAGCTGGCGGTCCAAGGCGCCGCTGATCTATCGCAACACGCCGCAATGGTTCGCGGCCATCGACAAGCCGCTGGATGACGGCATGGGCGCGCATGGCGACACGATCCGCACGCGGGCGCTGACCAGCATCGACAAACTGGTCAAGTGGTGGCCCCAGACCGGGCGCAACCGCATCCATTCCATGGTCGAGAACCGCCCCGATTGGGTCCTGTCGCGCCAGCGGGCCTGGGGCGTGCCGCTGACCTGCTTCGTCAAGAAGGGGGCCAAGCCCACCGATGACGATTTCCTGCTGCGCGATGCGCGGCTGAACGACCGCATCGTCGCGGCCTTCGAGGCGGATGGCGCGGATGTCTGGTACAGCGCGGGCTTCAAGGCGCGGATGCTGGAGGGGATCGCGGACCCCGAGGCCTATGATCAGGTCGTGGACGTGCTGGACGTGTGGTTCGACAGCGGCTCGACCCACAGCTTCGTGCTGCGCGACCGCGAGGATGGCGCACCGGACGGGATCGCCGACGTCTATCTGGAAGGCACCGATCAGCATCGCGGCTGGTTCCAGTCGTCGCTGCTGCAGGCGTCGGCCACCAAGGGCCGCGCGCCCTATCGCAACGTGGTCACGCATGGCTTCACGCTGGACGAGAAGGGCATGAAGATGTCCAAATCGCTTGGCAACACCATCGTGCCCGCCAAGGTGATCGAACAGTACGGCGCCGACATCCTGCGCCTGTGGGTGGCGCAGGCCGATTATACCGCCGACCAGCGGATCGGCCCCGAGATCCTGAAGGGCACCGCCGACAGCTATCGCCGCCTGCGCAACACGCTGCGCTTCCTGCTGGGCGCGCTGGCCGGGTTCGACGATGCCGAACGCATCGAGCCCGCCCAGATGCCAGAGCTGGAGCAGTGGATGCTGCACCGGCTGGCGCAGCTGGATCACCAGGTTCGCCAGGGCTATGCGGCGTTCGATTTCCAGGGCGTGTTCCAGACGCTGTTCCAGTTCTGTACCGTCGATCTGTCGGCCTTCTATTTCGACGTGCGCAAGGACGCGCTGTACTGCGACGCGGCGGACAGCGACCGCAGGCGGGCAGCGCGGACGGTGCTGGACCTGCTGTTCCACCGGCTGGTGACCTGGCTGGCGCCGATCCTGCCCTTCACGATGGAGGACGTCTGGCTGTCGCGCTTCCCGTCGGAGGATGACAGCGTGCACCTGCACGATTTCGCGCAGACGCCGGCCGACTGGCTGAACGAGCCGCTGGCCGCCAAGTGGGAGCATGTCCGCCGCGCCCGCCGCGTGGTCACCGCCGCGCTGGAGGTCAAGCGGACCGATAAGACGATCGGCGCCAGCCTGGAGGCCGCGCCCGTCGTCCATGTCGAGGATGCCCAGATGCTGGCCGCGCTGAAGTCGGTGGCCTTCGCGGATGTGTGCATCACGTCGGACCTGTCGCTGACCGCGGACCCCGCGCCCACCGAGGCGTTCCGCATGGCCGAGACCCCGGGCATCGGCGTCGTCTTCGAGACCGCCGAGGGCGAGAAGTGCCAGCGCTGCTGGAAGATCCTGCCCGATGTCGGCACGCATGCCCATCCGGGCGTCTGCGCGCGCTGCGACGCGGCCCTGGGATGACCGATGACGACCTGCGCGGGGCGATCCTTGCGCAGGTCGCCCGGCTGCGGCCGGGCACGACCTGCTGCCCCAGCCGGATCGCCCGCGATCTGGCCGAGGACTGGCGCCCGCTGATGGACCCGCTGCGGCGTCTGGCGCTGCGGATGGCGGCGGAGGGGGACATCGCCGTCCTGCAGAAGGGCCGCCCCGTGGGGCCCGATCCGCGCGGCCCGATCCGATTGGCGCGGCGCTAGACCAGCCACCACCCCCGTGCCTTCAACTGGTTGCGAATCATCTTTTCCGGGGCAGGGGTCGGCCTGTCGGCAAAGATCGGGCGCACCTTCTGGCGTCCCTTGTCCTGATAGATCAGCTTGCGCGCAGGCTCCCATTCCCGCAGCACGCGCTTGACCTCCCTGGCGGCGACGGCGTCCTCCAGCGCGGTGATCGCGGCCTCGGGGTCGCGGGCATAGAGGAGCGGCAGCCGCCGGTAATGGCAGGTCACGTCGCCGTCCAGACCGTCCAGCGCAGGGCCGGGCCGCCCGCCGCCCAGACTGTGGATGACCAGCGGCAGCACCGCCTGGTCCAGCCACGGGTCCATCACCTGGCAGGCCAATGCGTCATGCGGACTGTCGCGCAGGGCCAGCGCCCAGGCCAGGAACCGCTGGCCGAACTCTGCAGGGTCGGGCCCGAAGAACCACCCCGCGTTGAAGTACAGATAGCGTTCCCAGTGTTCGTCAGGCTGCGACAGGTCCAGCGTGGGGGCGAATGACAGCCCGAACCGGTCGTAAAGCGATTGCCAGATGCCGTGATAGCCCGGGCCATAGAGCGGCGGCTTGGGCCAGGTCCCCTCGCGCCGCATCGAGGCGGATGGCCGGGCGAAGTCGAAGCGGACCCGGTCCAGCGGCCCGGTGATCAGCGTGTCGGTGTCCAGAAACAGGAACGGTTTGCCCGCAGGCAGGACCGACAGGGCCTCGATCTTGTTGCCCTGAGGATAGGAGGCACCGAAATGGCGCGCGGTGAACGGCACGATCGTGGCGCCGAAATCGGTCAGCAGTTGGCGGCACGGGTCCGATATGGCCGTGTCATGCCCGCTCCAGGCGCCGTCGGGGGTGGGTTCGGCGATGAACACCGTGCCCGTGAAGTCCGGGGCATGCGCGCGCAGGCTGGCCATGAGGATCACGGCCTCGAACTCCAGCCGTCCGGCCTGGGCGACGATCAGCAGATTGGGCTGCGTAAGTTTCCTGGGGGGCACCCGACATCCTTTGCGGAACGTGATCGGGTTCAGCCTAGCGGTTGTGCGGCGACAGCAAAAGCCCCACCGCAGGAATGGTCCCTGCCACCACTTAATCGTCCGGAATGTCGAGAAAGTGGTGGGCGACCCTGGAATCGAACCAGGCGTGGGTCTCCCCGGCGGAGTTACAGTCCGCTGCCGCACCTTGCAGCACGTCGCCCGCCGATCGCTTTCGGCGTGCGGGGTGATTAGCCGCCCCGTCGGGGGGCGTCAAGCGGATTTCCGGGGCTTGCGCGATGCGCGCCCTGTGCGCAGAGAAGGGTCCACAAGGAAAGGAGGCCGCGCATGTCCGACAAGAGCGGAAACGCCAAGAAGCCCACATGGGTCATCGACAAGGAACGCGCCCGCCGCGCGGCCGCCGCCGAGACGGTCTGGCTGTTCGGCCTGCACGCGGTCCGCGACGCGCTGGCCAACCCGGTGCGTCAGAAGCTGCGCCTGGTGGTCACCCAGAATGCGCTGGCCCGGCTTGGCGACCTGCACGGGATGGAGCCAGAGATCACCGATCCGCGCATCTTCGACAAGGCCGTGGGGCTGGCCGCCGAAAGCGTCCACCAAGGCGCCGCGCTGGAGGTCAAGCCGCTGAAATGGGGCAGCCTGTCCGAGGTCGCGCTGCGCGAGGCGCCCGGAGAGACGCGGCCGCTGCTGGTCGCGCTGGACCGGGTGACCGACCCGCACAACGTCGGCGCGATCCTGCGGTCGGCCGAGGTGTTCGGGGCGCGCGCGGTCATCGCCCCGCATCGCCATTCCGCCCCCGAGACCGGCGCCCTGGCCAAGACGGCGTCGGGCGCGCTGGAGCGCCAGCCCTATCTGCGCGTACCGAACCTGGCCGAGGCGCTGACCCAGCTGAAGAACATGGGCTTCATCCTGGTGGGTCTGGACGGCACCGGCACCGAATCGTTGCCCGACCTGATGTCGGACCTGTCGGGCAGGGCGGTCTGCCTGGTGATGGGCGCCGAAGGGCCGGGCATGCGGGAGCTGACGATGAAGACCTGCGACCATGTCGCGCGGATTCCCTTTGCCGCCGATTTCGGGTCGCTGAACGTGTCGAACGCCGCCGCCGTGGCCCTGTATGCCGCGGGGCGTGCCTGAATATCACATCCCTGCGACGATTATGTCACGCGCGTTGAGATTTGGTCCGGCTGCTGTCAAGTAGACCGGACCGCAACCGTCGAGTCGTCATGAAAGCCTCTGTCCTGTGCCTGCTGATCAGCCTTGCGGCCGCGCTTCCCGCGGCAGCGCAGGACTGGGCCGTGGGCGGGTTCGACCCGGTGGGCTATGCGCAGGCCGGTCGCCCGACCCCGGGGCGCAGCGACATCGCGACGATGTGGAAGGGCCAGCTGTGGCATTTCGCATCCGAAGAGAATCGCGCCCGGTTCGAGGCCAACCCGCGATCCTTTGCCCCGGCGCTGGACGGGATGTGTCCCGTGTCCATCGTCGACGGACGCCCGCAGATGGGCGATCCGCGCCATTTCGCGGTGGTGGCGGGCAGGCTGTACCTGCTGGAATCAGGGGCCGCGGAACGGCGCCTGTCCAGTGACCCCGCCGGGATCGTGGCGGAGGCTCAGCGCCTGTGGCGCTGACGCTGGCAACACAAGAATCACAAATGCGTGAGCGGGGTGGAACTTTTCTGCCTGATGCCCATTTACACCTCATGGCATGACCCCGGAACGGTCATGTCCAGATCACTGTCCCTCGTTCCGCGACTTGCGCCCGGCCATCGTATGGACCGGGCGCTTTTTCTATGAGAGGCTGCAACCTGCGGCTGCGGCCCGGAGGAGGGACAATCATGGACATCCACACGGACGAGGATCACGACATCGCGCGCATCGCCCGCGACACAAAGGTCGTGGCAATGGTGGGCCTGTCCCCCAACGAGGCGCGGCCCAGCTGGGGAGTCGCCCGCTATCTGCAGTCCCAAGGCATCCGCGTCATCCCGATCAACCCCGGTCACGACGGCCAGACCATTCTGGGAGAGCGCGTCTATGCGACGCTGGCCGACATTCCGGCCGCCGAAGGGGTGCAGCTTGTCGACATCTTCCGCCGCTCGGACGCGGTGGGGCAGGTGGTCGACGAGGCGCTGGCCCATCTGCCCGACCTGCAGGTGATCTGGACCCAGCTTGGCGTGCGCGACGACGCCGCCGCCGAGCGTGCCCGCGCACGCGGCATCACCGTGGTTCAGGACCGCTGCCCCAAGATCGAGTTTCCGCGCCATCTGTAGCGGTCCGATATCTGCTTGACGGGCGGACGGGGTGGCACTAATCAGGCCCGACCTCAGGGGTATAGCTCAGTTGGTAGAGCATCGGTCTCCAAAACCGAGGGTCGTGGGTTCGAGTCCCCCTGCCCCTGCCAGGTCCTTCCGCCAGACCTGCGTCCTGACCGCGATCAGGGTTGAAAAGCCGGGCGTGCCCGGCTAGACCCGCGGTCGCATTTGCCCAAGGAGCCGCCCGTGGCCAATCCCGTCCAGTTCATCAACCAGGTCCGCGCCGAAGCCGCCAAGATTTCCTGGCCGACGCGCCGCGAGGTGATCACCACGACCATCATGGTCCTGATCTTCGCCTCGATCACCAGCCTGTTCTTCTTCCTGGTCGACCTGACGATCCGCACCGGTCTGACCCAGGGGCTGCGCCTGATCAGCGGCTGATCGGGGCTTGCAATTGCGGGCGGGGGGCGGTATTTCCCCCCGACTGTCCGGGACACGGCGTGCATCGAATGCGCATGCGCGCCGATTTGCATATTTCCGGACGACATGGAATTCAAAGGGTTGGCGCGCTGTCCGCGTGATTCCCGAAAGATGAGCAGGGGTCGATCGAGACATGGCAAAACGTTGGTATTCGGTCAGCGTCCTGTCGAACTTCGAAAAGAAGGTCGCCGAGGCGATTCGCCAGTCCGTCGCCGAGAAGGGCCTGGACGACCAGATCGACGAGGTCCTGGTCCCGACCGAGGAAGTGATCGAGATCCGTCGCGGCAAGAAGGTGACGTCCGAGCGCCGCTTCATGCCCGGCTATGTGCTGGTGCACATGGAGATGTCGGACCGGACCTATCACCTGGTCAACTCGATCAACCGCGTCACCGGCTTTCTGGGCGCGCAGGGCAAACCGATGCCGATGCGCGACGACGAAGTGAACATGATGCTGCACCGCTCGGACGACGGCGCACCCGCCGCGCCGCGCAACCTGATCCGTTTTGACGTTGGCGAGAAGGTCAGTGTGACCGACGGCCCGTTCGAGGGGTTCTCGGGGATGGTCGAGGAGATCGACGAGATTTCCTCGCGCATCAAGGTGACCGTGTCGATCTTTGGCCGGCCGACGCCGGTCGAACTGGAATTCACGCAGGTTTCGAAATCTTCGTGATCGGTTGCGGGAGGCCGTGAGGCCGCACCGCTAAATCGGCCCCCGTGCGGGGCTTGATGACAAAGGAGAAGGCCAGATGGCCAAGAAAGTTGTTGGCAGCCTGAAGCTGCAGATCAAGGCGGGCCAAGCGAACCCGTCGCCCCCCGTCGGCCCGGCCCTGGGTCAGCGCGGCATCAATATCATGGCGTTCTGCAAAGAGTTCAATGCCAAGACCCAGGAGATGGAACAGGGTTCGCCCGTGCCCGTCGTCATCACCTATTATGCCGACAAGTCGTTCACCTTCGAGACGAAGACGCCGCCCGCGTCCTTCCTGCTCAAGAAGGCAGCCGGCCTGAAGCCGGTCGGCAAGCGCAACCGCGCCAAGGGTTCGGACAAGCCGGGCCGTGCCACCGCAGGCACCGTGACGGTCAAGCAGATCCGCGAGATCGCCGAGACCAAGATGAAGGACCTGTCGGCGAACGACGTGGATGCCGCGATGAAGATCATCGTCGGTTCCGCCCGGTCGATCGGCATCGAGGTGAGGGGCTGATCATGGCAAACGTTTCCAAGAAGAAGACCGCCGCCCGCGCCGCCTTCGAAGGCAAGGCCAACCTGACCGTCGAGGACGCCGTCAAGCTGGTCAAGGCGCAGGCCTCGGCCAAGTTCGACGAGACCGTCGAGATCGCGCTGAACCTGGGCGTCGACCCGCGTCACGCAGACCAGATGGTCCGCGGCGTGGTGACCCTGCCCGCAGGCACCGGCAAGGACGTCCGCGTCGCCGTGTTCGCCCGCGGCCCCAAGGCTGACGAAGCCAAGGCCGCCGGTGCGGACATCGTCGGCGCCGAGGACCTGATGGAGACCATCCAGTCCGGCAAGATCGAGTTCGACCGTTGCATCGCGACGCCGGACATGATGCCGCTGGTCGGCCGTCTGGGCAAGATCCTGGGCCCGCGCAACCTGATGCCGAACCCCAAGGTCGGCACCGTGACGATGGACGTGAAATCGGCCGTCGAAGCAGCCAAGGGCGGCGAGGTCCAGTTCAAGGCCGAGAAGGCGGGCGTCGTCCATGCCGGCATCGGCAAGGTCTCGTTCGACGAGGACAAGCTGGCCCAGAACCTGCGCGCCTTCGTGGACGCCGTCAGCCGCGCCAAGCCGACGGGTGCCAAGGGCACCTACATGAAGAAGGTCTCAATCAGCTCGACCATGGGTCCGGGCGTGTCGGTGGACGTCGTTTCGGCGACCGCCAACTGAGACCACAAGGTTTCCCTGCCTGAAAGGGCAGGGGATGGCAGGGCCGCACGCGGCCCTGTCCTGTCCGAGACGGAGGGTGCGGGGGAAACCTTGCTTAATTGCCTTCCTGAGATGGGGAAGCGTTTTTCCGAAGGCCCAGTCCTTCGGGTGATCTTGCCCTAACGGACCCGACCCGGTCCCGTTCGAGACCGGGAAAAGTGAGAGCCGGGGGGAAACCCCCAACTTGGAGTGAAACCGTGGATAGAGCACAGAAAGAACAGCTGGTCGAGGAACTCGGCCAGATCTTCGAAAGCTCTGGCGTCGTGGTGGTTGCCCACTACGAGGGGATGACGGTTGCACATATGCAGGACCTCCGCGCGCGCATGCGCGAAGCGGGTGGTTCGGTTCGCGTTGCCAAGAACAAGCTCGCCAAGATCGCCCTGGAAGGAAAGCCTTGCGCAAGCATCGCCGACTACCTGACGGGCATGACCGTGATCACCTATTCGGAGGATCCGACCGCTGCTGCGCGGATCGCCGACAAGTACGCCAAGGATAACGATCGTTTCGTGATCCTGGGCGGTGCAATGGGTGGTTCGGCCCTGGATCCGGCCGGTGTGAAAGCCGTCGCCTCGATGCCGTCGCGTGATGAGCTGATCGCTCAGATCGTGTCGTGCCTCGGTGCGCCTGCTTCGAACATCGCCGGTGCCATTGGCGCGCCTGCTTCGAACATCGCGAGCATCCTCACGACCCTCGAGGAACGTGAGGCTGCGTAAGCAACCTATTCCCGACTGGTGGTTGAAGACCCGACGTTGGAACATTAACTGGAAAGAACGGAAAAATGGCTGATCTGAAGAAACTCGCCGAAGAAATCGTGGGCCTGACCCTGCTGGAAGCCCAGGAACTGAAGACCATCCTGAAGGATGAGTACGGCATCGAGCCGGCTGCTGGTGGCGCCGTCATGATGGCTGGCCCCGCTGCTTCGGCAGAAGCCGCCGAAGAGAAGACCGAATTCGACGTCGTCCTGGTCGAAGCCGGCGCCAACAAGATCAACGTGATCAAGGAAGTTCGCGGCATCACCGGTCTGGGCCTGAAAGAAGCCAAGGACCTGGTCGAAGCTGGCGGCAAGGTCAAAGAAGGCGCTTCCAAGGCCGACGCCGAAGAAGTGAAGAAGAAGCTGGAAGCAGCCGGCGCCAAGGTCGAGCTGAAGTAATCGATCCTTTGATCGGTTGAAGACAGGCAGGGTCCGGGGTTTCCCGGTCCCTGCCGAACCTGTCTTGAAGGGCGGTCCGGCTGGCGGACATTCCTTCAGGGCATGTTCGAGGTTCGGGAGCCGCGCGGTGGGACGCGTGGCACGAATGGAACCTCACCCCTGCATTCGTAGGTGCGTTCCGGGGGCCCCGACCCGGACGCGCGCGAAGACGAAAGGTGACAAGACCCCATGGCGCAAGCTTATGTCGGCCAAAAGCGGATCCGCCGCTATTATGGCAACATCCGTGAAGTTCTGGAGATGCCGAACCTGATCGAGGTTCAGAAATCCTCCTATGACCTGTTCCTGAACTCGGGCGAGGGCAGCGGTCATAACGATGGTGACGGCATCCAGGGCGTGTTCCAGTCGGTGTTCCCGATCAAGGACTTCAACGAGACGGCCACGCTGGAGTTCGTCAAGTACGAGCTGGAGAAGCCGAAATACGACGTGGACGAGTGTCAGCAGCGCGACATGACCTATGCCGCGCCGCTGAAGGTCACCCTGCGTCTGATCGTGTTCGATGTCGACGAGAACACCGGGGCGAAATCCGTCAAGGACATCAAGGAACAGGACGTCTTCATGGGCGACATGCCCCTGATGACGACGAACGGCACGTTCATTGTGAACGGCACCGAGCGCGTGGTCGTGTCGCAGATGCACCGCAGCCCGGGCGTGTTCTTCGACCACGACCGCGGCAAGACCCATTCCTCGGGCAAGCTGCTGTTCGCCTGCCGCATCATTCCCTATCGCGGCTCGTGGCTGGACTTCGAATTCGACGCCAAGGATCTGGTGTTCGCGCGCATCGACCGCCGCCGCAAGCTGCCGGTGACGACGCTGCTCTATGCCCTTGGCATGGATCAGGAAGCGATCATGGACGCGTTCTACGAGACCGTGACCTACTCCCTGCGCCGCGAGGGGCGCGAGCAGGGCTGGGTGACGCGGTTCTTCCCCGAGCGCGTGCGCGGCACCCGGCCTGCCTATGACCTGGTGAACGCCGATACCGGTGAGGTCATCACGAAGGCCGGCGAGAAGGTCACCCCGCGCCTGGTGAAGAAGCTGCTGGAATCCGAAGAGCAGCTGAACCTGTTCGTCCCGTTCGAGCGCATCGTCGGCCGCTTCGTCGCCAAGGACATCGTCAACGACCAGACCGGCTTCATCTATGCCGAGGCCGGCGACGAGATCACCGCGGAATACGACAAGCAGGGCGAGATGACCGGCGGCCTGCTGAAGGTGCTGCTGGACAACGACATCACCGACGTGCCGGTTCTGGACATCGACCACGTCAACGTGGGTCCCTACATCCGCAACACGATGGCGGCCGACAAGAACATGGGCCGCGAAGGCGCGCTGATGGACATCTATCGCGTCATGCGCCCGGGCGAGCCGCCCACCGTCGAGGCCGCGTCGAACCTGTTCAACTCGCTGTTCTTCGACAGCGAGCGTTACGACCTGTCCGCCGTGGGCCGGGTCAAGATGAACATGCGCCTTGATCTGGACGCCCCCGACACGCAGCGCACGCTGCGCCACGAGGACATCGTGTCCTGCATCAGCGGCCTGGTCGAACTGCGCGACGGCAAGGGCGAGATCGACGACATCGACCACCTGGGCAACCGCCGGGTGCGTTCGGTCGGCGAGCTGATGGAGAACCAGTACCGCGTCGGCCTGCTGCGCATGGAGCGTGCCATCCGCGAGCGCATGTCCGGCGTCGAGATCGACACCGTCATGCCGCAGGACCTGATCAACGCGAAACCCGCAGCGGCGGCGGTGCGTGAATTCTTCGGCTCGAGCCAGCTGTCGCAGTTCATGGACCAGACCAACCCGCTGTCCGAAGTGACGCACAAGCGTCGCCTGTCGGCCCTAGGGCCGGGCGGTCTTACGCGCGAACGCGCAGGCTTCGAGGTTCGCGACGTCCACCCGACCCATTACGGCCGGATGTGCCCGATCGAGACGCCGGAAGGCCAGAACATCGGCCTGATCAACAGTCTTGCCACCTTTGCACGGGTGAACAAGTACGGCTTCATCGAGACGCCCTATCGCAAGGTGGTCGACGGTCACGTGACCGACGACGTCGTCTACATGTCCGCGACCGAGGAGATGCGTCACACCGTGGCGCAGGCCAACGCGACCCTGGACGAGAACGGCAACTTCACCGACGAGCTGATCTCGACCCGCCAGTCAGGCGACTTCATGCTGAACCCGGTCGATGCGGTCGACCTGATCGACGTGTCGCCCAAGCAGCTGGTTTCGGTCGCGGCGGCGCTGATCCCGTTCCTTGAGAACGACGACGCCAACCGCGCGCTGATGGGCTCGAACATGCAGCGTCAGGCCGTGCCTCTGCTGCGTGCCGAGGCGCCGTTCGTGGGCACCGGCATGGAAGCCACCGTGGCGCGCGATTCGGGCGCCGCGATCATGGCGCGCCGCGGCGGCATCATCGACCAGGTCGATGCGCAGCGGATCGTGGTCCGGGCGACCGAGGACATGGGCGCGGGCGACGCGGGCGTGGACATCTATCGCCTGCGCAAGTTCAAGCGTTCGAACCAGTCCTCGACCATCAACCAGCGCCCGCTGGTGAAGGTCGGAGAAAAGGTCGTGGCCAACCAGGTCATCGCGGACGGTCCCTCGACCGACCAGGGCGAACTGGCGATCGGCCGGAACGTGGTCGTGGCCTTCATGCCGTGGAACGGCTACAACTACGAGGACTCGATCCTGATCTCCGAGCGGATCCACCGCGACGACGTGTTCACCTCGATCCATATCGATGAATACGAGGTTGCGGCCCGCGACACCAAGCTGGGGCCGGAGGAGATCACCCGCGACATCCCGAACGTGGGCGAAGAAGCCCTGCGCAATCTGGATGAAGCCGGCATCGTCTATATCGGCGCCGAATGCGGTCCGGGCGACATCCTGGTGGGCAAGATCACCCCCAAGGGCGAAAGCCCGATGACGCCGGAAGAAAAGCTGCTGCGCGCCATCTTCGGTGAGAAGGCGTCCGACGTCCGCGACACCTCGCTGCGTCTGCCGCCGGGTGCCTATGGCACGATCGTCGAGGTCCGGGTGTTCAACCGCCACGGCGTCGACAAGGACGAGCGCGCCCTGCAGATCGAGCGCGAGGAAGTCGAGCGTCTGGCGCGCGACCGCGACGACGAACAGGGCATCCTGGACCGCAACATCTATGCGCGTCTGAAGACCCTGATCCTGGGCAAGACCGCCCTGAAGGGGCCGAAAGGCATCAAGTCGGGGACCGAGATCACCGAGGAGCTGCTGGGCACCATGTCCCGCGGCCAGTGGTGGCAGCTGGCCGTCAGCGAAGAGGACATCGCCAAGGATGTCGAGGCGCTGAACGGCCAGTACGACACCCAGAAGAAGCTGCTGGAAGCCCGCTTCGAGGACAAGGTCGAGAAGGTCCGTCAGGGCGACGACCTGCCGCCGGGCGTGATGAAGATGGTCAAGGTGTTCGTCGCCGTGAAGCGCAAGCTTCAGGCGGGGGACAAGATGGCCGGTCGTCACGGCAACAAGGGCGTCGTGTCCAAGGTCGTCCCGATGGAGGACATGCCGTTCCTTGCGGACGGCACCCCCGTCGACCTGGTTCTGAACCCCCTGGGCGTGCCGTCGCGCATGAACGTGGGTCAGATCCTGGAGACCCACATGGGTTGGGCCAGCCGCGCCCTGGGCCTCAAGATCGACGAGGCGCTGGAAGAGTATCGTCGCAACGGCGACATGACTCCGGTCCGCGAGGCGATGCGCATCGGTTACGGCGACGAGCTGTATTCCGAGATGTTCGACGGCCTGGACGACGAGACCCTGCGCGAGCATGCGGGCACCGTCCGCACGGGCGTGCCGATCGCGACGCCGGTCTTTGACGGCGCCAAGGAGGCCGACGTCAACGACGCGCTGACCCGTGCCGGGTTCGACACGTCGGGCCAGTCGGTGGTGTTCGATGGCCGTTCGGGCGAACAGTTCGCCCGCAAGGTCACCGTGGGCATGAAGTACGTCCTGAAGCTGCACCACCTGGTCGACGACAAGATGCACGCGCGTTCCACGGGTCCGTACTCGCTGGTCACGCAGCAGCCCCTGGGCGGCAAGGCCCAGTTCGGCGGCCAGCGTCTTGGCGAAATGGAGGTCTGGGCCCTGGAAGCCTATGGCGCGGCCTACACGCTGCAGGAAATGCTGACGGTCAAGTCGGACGACGTCGCCGGCCGCACGAAGGTCTACGAGTCCATCGTCAAGGGCGAGGACAACTTCGAGGCGGGCGTGCCGGAATCGTTCAACGTGCTGGTCAAGGAGGTCCGGGGTCTGGGCCTCAACATGGAACTCCTGGATGTGGACGAGGACGAGTGAGGGCCCGCGCCCTCACCACCCCTTCCTCCATGCCCTTCATTAGGAATTGAGAATGAACCAGGAACTCGCCACCAACCCCCTGAACCCGCTGGCCCCGCCGCGGCAGTTCAATGAAATCAAGATCTCGCTGGCCTCGCCCGAAGAAATTCTGGCCTGGTCCTTCGGCGAGGTGAAGAAGCCCGAGACCATCAACTACCGCACGTTCAAGCCCGAGCGTGACGGCCTGTTCTGCGCGCGCATCTTTGGTCCGATCAAGGACTATGAGTGCCTTTGCGGCAAGTACAAGCGCATGAAGTATCGCGGCCTGGTCTGCGAGAAATGCGGCGTCGAGGTGACCCTGCAGAAGGTCCGCCGCGAGCGGATGGGCCATATCGAGCTGGCCGCGCCGGTCGCGCATATCTGGTTCCTGAAGTCGCTGCCGTCGCGCATCGGCCTGATGCTGGACATGACGCTGCGCGATCTGGAGCGGATCCTCTACTTCGAGAACTATGTCGTCATCGAGCCGGGTCTGACCGACCTGACCTATGGCCAGCTGCTGTCCGAGGAAGAGTTCCTGGACGCGCAGGACAACTTCGGTGCCGACGCCTTCCAGGCGGATATCGGTGCCGAGGCCATCCGCGCGATGCTGTCGAACATCGACCTGGCGGCGACCGCCGACCAGCTGCGCGAGGACCTGAAGGCCGCCACCGGCGAGCTGAAGCCCAAGAAGATCATCAAGCGCCTGAAGATCGTCGAGAGCTTCCTGGAATCGGGCAACCGTCCGGAATGGATGGTCCTGACCGTGATCCCGGTCATTCCGCCGGAACTGCGCCCGCTGGTCCCGCTGGACGGCGGCCGGTTCGCCACGTCGGACCTGAACGACCTGTATCGCCGGGTGATCAACCGCAACAACCGCCTCAAGCGGCTGATCGAGCTGCGCGCGCCCGACATCATCGTGCGCAACGAAAAGCGCATGCTGCAGGAATCGGTCGATGCGCTGTTCGACAATGGCCGTCGCGGCCGCGTCATCACGGGCAACAACCGTCGTCCGCTGAAGTCGCTGTCCGACATGCTGAAGGGCAAGCAGGGCCGCTTCCGCCAGAACCTTCTGGGCAAGCGCGTCGACTTCTCGGGCCGTTCGGTCATCGTGACCGGCCCCGAGCTGAAGCTGCACCAGTGCGGCCTGCCCAAGAAGATGGCGCTCGAGCTGTTCAAGCCGTTCATCTATTCGCGGCTTGAGGCGAAGGGTCTGTCCTCGACCGTCAAGCAGGCCAAGAAGCTGGTCGAGAAGGAGCGCCCCGAGGTGTGGGACATCCTGGACGAGGTCATCCGCGAGCACCCGGTTCTGCTGAACCGTGCGCCCACGCTGCACCGTCTTGGCATCCAGGCGTTCGAGCCGATCCTGATCGAGGGCAAGGCGATCCAGCTGCACCCGCTGGTCTGTTCGGCCTTCAACGCCGACTTCGACGGCGACCAGATGGCCGTGCACGTGCCCCTGTCGCTGGAGGCGCAGCTGGAAGCGCGCGTCCTGATGATGTCGACGAACAACGTGCTGTCGCCCGCCAACGGCGCGCCGATCATCGTGCCGTCGCAGGACATGATCCTGGGCCTGTACTACGTCTCGATGCAGCGTGACGGCATGAAGGGCGAGGGCATGGCCTTTGCCAACATCGACGAGGTCGAGCATGCCCTGGCCGCCGGCGAGGTGCATCTGCACGCCAAGATCCAGGCGCGCCTGAAGCAGATCGACCAGAACGGCAACGAGGTCTGGAAGCGTTTCGAGACCACCCCGGGCCGCCTGCGGCTTGGCGGTCTGCTGCCGCTGAACGCCAAGGCGCCGTTCGAGCTGGTCAACCGCCTGCTGCGCAAGAAGGACGTGCAGGTCGTCATCGACACCGTCTACCGCTACTGCGGCCAGAAGGAATCGGTGATCTTCTGCGACCAGATCATGGGTCTGGGCTTCCGCGAGGCCTTCCGTGCCGGCATCAGCTTCGGCAAGGACGACATGGTCGTGCCCGACACCAAGTGGACCATCGTCGGCGAGGTCCAGGAGCAGGTGAAGGAGTTCGAACAGCAGTATCTGGACGGCCTGATCACCCAGGGCGAGAAGTACAACAAGGTCGTGGACGCCTGGTCGAAGTGCAACGACCGCGTGACCGAGGCCATGATGTCCACCATCTCGGCCAACAAGCGCGACGAGAACGGCGCCGAGATGGAGCCGAACTCTGTCTACATGATGGCGCATTCCGGTGCGCGGGGTTCGGTCAACCAGATGAAGCAGCTGGGCGGCATGCGGGGCCTGATGGCCAAGCCGTCGGGCGAGATCATCGAGACGCCGATCATCTCGAACTTCAAGGAAGGTCTGACCGTTCTTGAATACTTCAACTCGACCCACGGCGCCCGGAAGGGTCTGTCGGACACCGCGTTGAAGACCGCGAACTCGGGCTATCTGACGCGTCGTCTGGTCGACGTCGCCCAGGACTGCATCATCCGCGAGCATGACTGCGGAACCGAGCGCGCGATCACCGCATCCGCCGCCGTGAACGACGGCGAGGTCATCAGCCCGCTGGCCGAGCGCGTGCTAGGCCGGACCGCGGCCGAGGACGTGCTGGTGCCGGGCGAGGACGAGATCATCGTCCGCGCCAACGAGGTGATCGACGAACGCAAGGCCGACGCCATCGAGGCGGCGGGCGTGCAGTCCGTGCGCATCCGTTCGGCGCTGACCTGCGAATCCGAGGACGGGATCTGCGCGCTGTGCTATGGCCGCGATCTGGCCCGCGGCACGCTGGTCAACATCGGCGAGGCTGTCGGCATCATCGCCGCGCAGTCGATCGGCGAACCGGGCACCCAGCTGACGATGCGGACCTTCCACATCGGCGGCATCGCGCAGGGTGGCCAGCAGTCGTTCCAGGCCGCCTCGCACGAGGGTACGATCGCCTTCCGCAACGAGAGCATCCTGGAAAACGCCAATGGCGAGCAGGTCGTGATGTCGCGCAACATGCAGATTCTGGTCATGGACGATCAGGGGCAGGAGCGCGCCAGCCACAAGCTGTTCTACGGCTCCAAGCTGTTCGTGAAGGAAGGCGAGCGGGTCATCCGCGGCGCGAAGCTGTTCGAATGGGACCCCTATACCCTGCCGATCATCGCGGAGAAGGGCGGCATCGCCAAGTTCGTCGACCTGCTGTCGGGGATCTCGGTCCGCGACGAGACCGACGATGCGACGGGCATGACCCAGAAGATCGTCACCGACTGGCGGTCGGCCCCCAAGGGCAACGACCTCAAGCCCGAGATCATCATCATGGACGCCAACGGCGAACCGGTGCGCAACGACCAGGGCAACCCGGTCAGCTATCCGATGTCGGTGGATGCCGTGCTGTCGATCGAGGACGGCCAGGAGATCAAGCCCGGCGACGTGGTGGCCCGCATCCCGCGCGAAGGCGCGCGGACCAAGGACATCACCGGTGGTCTGCCGCGCGTGGCGGAACTGTTCGAGGCGCGTCGTCCCAAGGATCACGCGATCATCGCCGAGATCGACGGCTATGTCCGCTTCGGCAAGGACTACAAGAACAAGCGCCGCATCACGCTGGAGCCGTCCGAGGAGGGTCTGACCCCCGTCGAGTACATGGTGCCGAAAGGCAAGCACATCCCGGTGCAGGAAGGCGACTTCGTGCAGAAGGGTGACTACATCATGGACGGCAATCCTGCGCCGCATGACATCCTGCGCATCATGGGGATCGAGGCCTTGGCCGACTATCTCATCGACGAGGTGCAGGACGTCTATCGACTGCAGGGCGTGAAGATCAACGACAAGCACATCGAGGTGATCGTTCGCCAGATGCTGCAGAAGATTGAGATCCTGGACGGCGGCGACACCACGCTGCTGAAGGGCGAGAACGTCGAGCGTGACGAGTTCGTCGAGGAGAACGCCAAGATCGAGGCACGCGGCGGACGTCCCGCCACGGGCGAGCCTGTCCTGCTGGGCATCACCAAGGCCAGCCTGCAGACCCGCAGCTTCATCTCGGCCGCCTCCTTCCAGGAGACGACCCGCGTGCTGACCGAGGCTGCCGTCCAAGGCAAGCGCGACAAGCTGGTCGGTCTCAAGGAGAACGTCATCGTGGGCCGCCTGATCCCGGCGGGCACCGGTGGTGCGACCACGCGCGTTCGCCGCATCGCGACCGAACGCGACGCCGAGGTGATCGAGGCACGCCGCGCCGAGGCCGAGGCTGCCGCAGCCCTGGCCGCGCCCGAGCCGTCCTTCGCCACCCCGGCGGCCGATCCGGTGGATCTGCCGCAGGACGGCAGCGACGATTGATCGCGACGCCTGACTGATGATGCAAAGGCCCGGCACCCAGTGCCGGGCCTTTGTCTTTTGGGTTGACCGCCCTTGCGGGCTGCACATACTGCATCTGCCGTTCAAGGAACCGTGATGCGCATGCAAGCCCTGGGTCTGTGCCGTTTCCCCCTGCCGGTGCAGGGCGGGTTGCAGATCGTGGCACGAGACGCCCAGGCCCGCATGGGCCGCCATTCCGAACCCCTCACGATGCGGAAGGGCCAGCGTCGTCCGATTGTCGGCATGGTCCAGCCTTCCGTGTGTGACACCGATGGCGGAGTCGGCAATCAGGCCGATCGGGGCCTGTTGCGTCAGCATCCTGTCACTGTCGGCAATGCCGATGCGCGAGTGTCGATCGACCGGTCCAAGGCGCAGCCGACATCCGTGCCCGCACCGCGTCCCGCACGGGCAGGGCGGTTGCGGCACCCCGCGCAGGATGCCGACAGCGGGGATCCTCCGGCGGCCTGACCCGTCGCCGCAAGCCCCCTGCCATCCTGTTCCGGAAAGCCGCCATGTCCACGCCCCTGATGTCCCCGCTGCGCCGCACGCGGCCAGCCTCGATCCGGCCAGAACCGCTACAACCGGGCGACAACCTGCGCGGGGCAGGGCTGATGACGCTGTCGATGATGGGGTTCACCTGCAACGACGCGATCATCAAGTTCGTGGTCCAGGACATTCCGCTGTACCAGGCGATCACGCTGCGGGGGGTGTTCGTCCTGCTGGCCCTGATGGTCCTCGCGCAGCGTGCGGGGGGCCTGCGCCTGCGCATTCCGGCCCCCGCCCGCGCGCCGATGGTCCTGCGGCTGGTCGGAGAGATCGGCTCGACCCTGCTGTTCCTGAACGCGCTGCAGCGCATGGCCATCGGCGACCTGACGGCGGTGATGCAGTCGCTGCCGCTGGTGGTGATGCTGGGGGCGGCGCTGTTCTTCAAGGAGACCCTGGGCTGGCGGCGCATCCTGGCGGTGGGGGTAGGCATGCTGGGTGTGCTGATCATCCTGCGTCCGGGCAGCGGCACGTTCGGCATCTGGTCGCTGGTCGCGCTTGGGGCGATGCTGCTGGTCGCGGTGCGCGACCTGTCGACGCGCCAGTTCGGGCGCGACATCAGTTCGAACACCATCGCGTTCTATGGCGCGGTGCTGGTCACGCTGACCGGGTTCGTCCTCAGCCTGGGGCAGGGCTGGGTGATGCCGCAGCTGTGGCACCTTGCCCTGCTGGCCCTGGGCAGCGCCTTCCTGACCGTCGGTTACCTCTGCGCCGTGGCCGCCATGCGCGTCGGAGAGATCGCGGCCGTATCGCCCTTCCGCTATACCTCGCTGCTGATGGCCATCTTTCTGGGACTGGTGATCTTCGGCGACTGGCCGGACCTCTGGACCTGGGTCGGATCGGCCCTTGTCGTGGGGGCGGGCATCTATACCATCTGGCGCGAGGCTCAACTGGGACGGCGGCGCTGATGCGGGTGCAGATGCTGGGACTGTGCCGCTTTTCTTATCTGGGACTGCGCGGCTATCAGGTCGAACATGACAGCATCGCGGCGCGCCGTGCCTATCTGTACGATCCCGACCGGCTGGCCCGGCGCTGGCTGTGGTTCCAGACCGTGGCCCTGCCGGGTTGGCTGGCGCAGACTGATCCAGACTTCACGCTGGTGATCATGACCGGGCCGGACCTGCCCGAACCCTGGCTGGGCCAGCTGCGCGACCTGTGCGACCGGGTGCCGCAGCTGCGCCTGTCGCTGGTGCCGGCGATGGACTATCACCTGGAGGCCTGTCACGCGGCGGTGGCGCCGCATCTGGACCCGGATGCGCAGGTGATCGGTCATTTCCGCCATGACGACGACGATGCGGTGGCTGTCGATTACATCGCCCGCGCGCGCGCCGATTTTGCGCGCGTCAGCCCGCTGTGGCAGGTCGAGGGCAAGCTGTCGCTGGACTATGGGCGCGGCCTGATCATCGCGGCGCGCGACGGTCAGCTGAAGATCACCCCGCGGATCTGTCACAACATGGGGGTTGCGCTGACAATCTTCCTGGCGCCCGACGCACCGCGGACGGCGCTGCATTTCAACCACACCAAGCTGGCGCAGTGGATGCCGGGGGTTCAGGTGACGCGACCCCTGATGTTCATCCGCTCGATTCATGCCGACAGCGATTCCGGCGACATGGGGCCGGGCCTGCCCTGGCAGCCCGAGGAGGGCACGATGAACAGGCTGCTGCGCAGCCGTTTCGGCCTGCGCCGGGCGGATCTGGCCGCGCTGGCGCGCAGCCTGGGCTAGGCCGCAGGGCCATGGGGGCTTGTTGACAGGGGCGGGGATTCCCCCTATGACCACGCGACCCGGCGGGAAACCGCATCGGGTGCCAGAACCTGTGAGGTCAGGGTCCGGGCAGAACAGCCTCGATCCTCTGGAATTATGCCCGTCAGCCCTTTATGGGCGGGACGGGCTTGGCATTTTGCGATTCGCGCAGGATGCCGTCGAGAAGCGGCGCAACCGGTGGGTTGCGAGTATTGACAGAGCAAGACGGGGAACCGAATGCCGACGATCCAACAGCTGATCCGCAAGCCGCGGCAGCCGAGAGTGCAGCGGTCTAAATCCATGCACCTTCAGGGCTGCCCGCAGAAACGCGGTGTCTGCACGCGCGTCTACACCACGACGCCGAAGAAGCCGAACTCCGCTATGCGTAAGGTGGCCAAGGTCCGCCTGACGAATGGCTTCGAGGTCATCTCCTACATTCCGGGCGAGAAGCACAACCTGCAGGAACACAGCGTCGTGCTGATCCGCGGCGGCCGCGTCAAAGACCTTCCGGGTGTCCGTTACCACATCCTGCGCGGTGTGCTGGATACCCAGGGCGTCAAAGACCGTCGTCAGCGTCGTTCGAAATACGGCGCGAAGCGTCCGAAGTAAGGAGAGGCATCCATGTCACGTCGTCACGCCGCTGAGAAGCGCGATGTCCTGCCCGACGCCAAGTATGGCGATCGCGTGCTGACCAAATTCATGAACAACCTGATGGTTGACGGCAAGAAGTCGATTGCCGAGCGGATCGTCTACAACGCGCTGGAGCGCGTCGAGACCCGTCTCAAGCGCGAGCCCATCGAGGTCTTCCACGAGGCGCTGGAAAACGTGAAGCCGTCCGTCGAGGTGCGTTCGCGCCGCGTCGGTGGTGCCACGTACCAGGTCCCGGTCGAAGTTCGTCCGATCCGCCGCGAGGCGCTGGCCATCCGCTGGCTGATCACGGCCGCGGCCAAGCGCAACGAGAACACGATGGAAGAGCGCCTTGCGGGCGAGCTGTCCGATGCCGTCAACGGCCGCGGAACCGCCGTCAAGAAGCGCGAAGACACGCACAAGATGGCCGACGCCAACAAGGCGTTCAGCCACTACCGCTGGTAAGGCGAAAGGATCCACTTCATGGCACGCGAATATCAGCTTCCGCGTTATCGCAACTTCGGCATCATGGCCCACATCGATGCCGGCAAGACGACGACGACCGAGCGCATCCTTTACTACACCGGCAAGTCGCACAAGATCGGCGAAGTGCATGACGGCGCTGCGACCATGGACTGGATGGAGCAAGAGCAGGAGCGCGGCATCACGATCACGTCTGCCGCGACCACCACGTTCTGGCAGCGTCAGGAAGACCCCACGACCGAGGGGACTTCGGACACGAAGTACCGCTTCAACATCATCGACACCCCCGGCCACGTGGACTTCACCATCGAGGTCGAGCGTTCGCTGGCGGTTCTGGACGGCGCGATCTGTCTGCTGGACGCCAACGCCGGCGTCGAGCCGCAGACCGAGACCGTGTGGCGTCAGGCCGACCGCTACAAGGTTCCGCGGATCGTGTTCGTCAACAAGATGGACAAGATCGGCGCGGACTTCTTCAACTGCGTCCGCATGATCAAGGACCGCACCGGCGGCATCCCGTGCCCGATCGCCCTGCCGATCGGCGCCGAGGACAAGCTGGAAGGCATCGTCGACCTGATCAAGATGGAAGAGTGGGTGTGGGAAGGCGAAGATCTGGGCGCGTCCTGGGTCCGCAAGCCCATCCGTGACGAGCTGAAGGACCTGGCCGACGAGTGGCGCTCGAACATGATCGAGCTGGCCGTCGAGATGGACGACGCCGCCATGGAAGCCTACCTGGAGGGCAACGAGCCCGACGAGGAGACGCTGCGCGCGCTGATCCGCAAGGGCACGCTGTCGCTGTCGTTCTTCCCCGTCACCGCCGGTTCGGCGTTCAAGAACAAGGGCGTGCAGCCCCTGCTGAACGCGGTCATCGACTTCCTGCCGAACCCGCTGGACGTGCCGGCCTACATGGGCTTCACCCCGGGCGACGAGACCGAGACGCGCAACATCGAACGCCGTGCGGACGATGCGATGCCCTTCTCGGGCCTGGCGTTCAAGATCATGAACGATCCGTTCGTCGGCTCGCTGACCTTCACGCGCATCTATTCGGGCGTGATGAAGAAGGGCGATCAGCTGCTGAACGCCACCAAGGGCAAGCGCGAGCGCGTCGGCCGCATGATGATGATGCACTCGATCAACCGCGAGGAGATCGAGGAGGCCTTTGCGGGCGACATCATCGCACTGGCCGGTCTGAAGGACACCACCACGGGCGACACCCTGTGCGATCCGGCCAAGCCGGTGGTCCTCGAGACCATGACCTTCCCCGAGCCGGTGATCGAGATCGCCGTCGAGCCCAAGTCGAAGGCCGACCAGGAGAAGATGGGCCTGGCCCTTCAGCGCCTGTCGGCGGAAGACCCGTCCTTCCGTGTGGAAACCGATCTTGAATCGGGCCAGACGATCATGAAGGGCATGGGCGAACTTCACCTCGACATCCTGGTCGACCGCATGAAGCGCGAGTTCAAGGTCGAGGCGAACATCGGTGCGCCGCAGGTGGCCTATCGCGAGACCATCTCGCAGTCGGCCGACATCGACTACACGCACAAGAAGCAGACCGGTGGTACGGGCCAGTTCGCCCGCATCAAGCTGACCATCACCCCGACCGAGCCGGGCGAAGGCTATTCGTTCGAATCGAAGATCGTGGGCGGTGCGGTGCCGAAGGAATACATCCCCGGCGTCGAGAAGGGCATCAAGTCCGTCATGGACTCGGGTCCGCTGGCAGGCTTCCCGGTCATCGACTTCAAGGTCGCGCTGACGGACGGTGCGTTCCACGACGTCGACTCCTCGGTTCTGGCGTTCGAGATCGCGGCCCGTGCCGCGATGCGCGAAGGCCTGCGCAAGGCCGGCGCCAAGCTGCTGGAGCCGATCATGAAGGTCGAGGTCGTCACGCCGGAAGAGTATACCGGTTCGATCATCGGCGACCTGACCAGCCGTCGTGGCATGGTCCGGGGGCAGGACAGCCGCGGCAACGCGAACGTCATCGACGCCTTCGTGCCGCTGGCCAACATGTTCGGCTACATCAACAACCTGCGTTCGATGTCGTCCGGCCGTGCTGTGTTCTCGATGCAGTTCGACCACTACGAGGCCGTTCCGCAGAACATCTCGGACGAGATCCAGAAGAAATACGCCTGATCTTGCGGCGGGGCGTCACGCCCCGCCACTTTACAAGCATTGAAGAACAAGGAGCCATTCCATGGCAAAGGCAAAGTTTG
>NZ_JXYF01000015.1:0-11061 GCF_000967735.1 Paracoccus sp. S4493 | reverse complement strand
GGGGTTGTCGCGCAAGATGCGCCAGTCCAGCCCCGACGCGACGCAAAGCCAAGCCAGATAGGGCAGCAGCATCGCCCCCGCGACCCGGTCCAGCGACCAGAAGGTCACCGTCATGGCCGCGACCGTCACCAGCAAAGTGGCGATGATCGCCATGCCCAGGGCCATCCGCCGCGCCCCGAAGAAGACCGGCGTCCACAGCGTGTTCAGTGCGATCTGCGCCGCCCACAGGGCCAGCGCGGCCCCCGCGCCGGGCAGGCCCGCCACCCGCGTCGCGGCCGCGGCCGACAGCAGGTAGATGATCGTCCAGGCCACGGGAAAGGCCCATTTCGGCGGGGTGAAGCCGGGCTTGCGCAGCCCGTCATACCACGCGCCGGGCTTGAAGATGACGCCGGTCGCGGCGGCGGCGACGCTGGCCAGCAGGAAGACCGGGAACAGGATCAACGGGGAACCTTTCTGCTGCGGTCCTCGTCGCGGATGCCGTCCATGACGGCGGCCAGCTCTGCGGTGATGCGGGGTTCGGAGAGGGCGTGGCCCGATGCCGGGACCAGACGCAGTTCGGCCCGGTCCCACCCCTGGGCCAGCCGGTGCGCGCTGACGGGCGGGCAGACCATGTCATAGCGGCCCTGGACGATGATCGCGGGCAGGTGTTCGATCCGCCCGCGGTCGCGCAGCAGCTGCCCCTCGTCCAGGAAGCAGCCGTTGCTGAAATAGTGATTCTCCAGCCGGGCAAAGGCGCGGGCGTAATCGGCGGGGGCATGGCCCGCGGCCTGCGACTGCAGCCCCGCCAGCGCGTTTTCCCACATCAGCCAGGGCTGCGCGAATCGCGCCTGACGGCCCAGGTCGTCGTCGAACAGCCGCCGGTGATAGGCGCCGATCATGTCCTGGCGTTCGGATGGGGGGATCGGCTCCTGAAAGCGCTCCCACAGGTCGGGAAAGAACCGCGCGGCGCCCCCGCCATAGAACCAGTCCAGTTCGGACCGCATCCCCAGGAACACCCCGCGCAGCACCAGCCCGGTGACATGGTCCGGATGCGCCTGCGCATAGGCCAAGGCCAGCGTCGCCCCCCAGCTGCCGCCGAACAGCAGCCAGCGGTCGATGCCAAGGCGTGCGCGGATCAGGGCGATGTCGTCGATCAGATGCGCAGTGGTGTTGGCCCGCACCGACGCGGTGGGCCGCGACCGCCCGCAGCCGCGCTGATCGAACAGCACCACGCGGTAATGCGCCGGGTCGAAAAAGCGCCGCATATAGGGGCTGCACCCGCCGCCCGGCCCGCCATGCAGCACCAGAACGGGCCGGCCCTGCGGGTTGCCGCATTCCTCGGCGTACAGGATGTGGCCGTCGCCCACGTCGATCTCGTGGCGGGCAAAGGGTTCGACCGCCGGGTGAAGGCGGCCATGTGACGCGGAGATTTGTCCTGCCAATCGGTCCATCCTGCCACTATAAGCACAGACAACGCCGCCCGCCAGAAGGACCGCCCCCCAATGACCACGCCCAGCAGCATCGACCAGGCCGAGATCGCGAAATTCGAGGCGATGGCCGCCGAATGGTGGGATCCCAACGGCAAGTTCCGCCCCCTGCACCTGATGAATCCGCTGCGGCTGGACTATATCCGCGACCAGATCGCGGCCGAATACGGGCGCGACCGGCGCAGCCTGCGGCCCTTCGCGGGGCTGCGGGTGCTGGACATCGGCTGCGGCGGCGGGCTGGCCAGCGAACCGATGGCGCGCTTGGGCGCGGATGTGGTGGGCGCGGATGCGACCCAGGTGAACATCGCCGTGGCCCAGACCCATGCCGATCAGCAGGGGCTGGCGATCGATTACCGCGCCACCACGGCCGAGGCGCTGGTCGCGGCGGGCGAACGCTTTGACGCGGTCCTGGCGCTGGAGATCGTCGAACATGTCGCCGACCCCGCAGCCTTCGTCGCGACCTGCCACGACCTGCTGCGCCCCGGCGGGCTGCTGATCCTGTCGACGCTGAACCGCACCGCGCGCAGCTTCGGCGCGGCGATCATCGGGGCGGAATGGATCATGCGCTGGCTGCCGCGCGGCACGCATGACTGGGCGCGCTTCATCACCCCGGACGAATTGGCCGCTCATGCGCAGGCGGCGGGGCTGATGGTCGCGGACCGCAAGGGGATGGTGTTCAACCCGATCACCTTCGGCTGGGCGATGTCGGATCGCGACCTGGCGGTGAACTATATCATGACGGCGCGTCGGGCCTGAGGCCTCAGGGCTTGGGCGGGTCGGCCTCCAGCCGCAGGCGCAGCTCGCGCAGGACGGGCAGTGCGCCGCGCACCCGGTCCGCGCCGATGTCGCGCACCACGCCCGCGATCAGCGGCATGAAGCCCGCGATGGCCTGATCGCGCGCCGCCCGGCCCGCCGTGCTGATCGACACGAACTTGCGCCGCGCATCGTCCCAATCGGGGCGGATGTGGACATGGCCCGCCCATTCCAGCCGCGCCAGCGTGTTGGTCATCGCGCCCCGCGTGATGTGGAACGCCGCCGCCAACTGGGCGGGGGTGCGTTCCTCGTTCACGTGGGCCAGAAGGTTCAGCACCGAAAAATGCGAAATCTGCATCCCCTTGGGCAGCGCCTTGCCGATCAGGTTGCGCGACAGCTGGTCGGCGATCAGCACCTCGGCGAACAGGCTTGCGGCCAGCCGGTCGGTGGACCGGGCCTCGGCGGCTTTGTCAGGGTTGGGCGCAGGTGTCGTCATGGCCTTCCGGGGCCGCAAAGGGCCTGTCGTGATACAGCGAGGGAATGCGAGACCGTGCCTCATCCACCGCCGAAAGGTCAAGGGATACAATGGTGATGCCTGGATCGTCCCCGCCATCGGCCAGCACCCGGCCCCAGGGGTCGACGACCAGCGAATGGCCGTGGCTGCGCCGGGCGGGGCGGTCCGGGCTGTGGGGCGCGGGGTGGGTGCCGCATTGCGCGGGCGCCAGCACGAAGCACCCGGTCTCGATCGCGCGGGCGCGCAGCAGGGGCTCCCAATGGGCGGCCCCCGTGACCGGGTTGAAGGCCGACGGCACGGTCAGGATGCGCGCGCCTGCCTGCGCCAGCGACCGGTACAGGTGCGGAAAGCGCAGGTCATAGCAGACCGTCATGCCCAGCACCGTCCCGGCCGCGGGGGCCGTGACCGCCCGGTCGCCGGGGCGATAGGCGGCGCTTTCGCGATAGGATTCGGTGTCGCTGATGGTCACGTCGAACATGTGCAGCTTGTCATAGCGGGCCGCGACCGTCCCGTCGGGGGCGATCAGCAGGCTGCGGTTCGCGAACCGCCCGTCCGCGTCGCCGCTGGCCAGGGCCAGCGATCCGACCAGCAGCCAGATGTCCAGCGCGCGCGCCTCGGCCCGCAGGGCGGCCAGGGTCGCGTCCTGATCCTCGGGGCGCAGCAGGGTGGCCTGACGCGCGCGGTCGGGGGACAGCAGGTTCGTCGCCTCGGGCGTCAGGACCAGCCGCGCGCCCCGGCCCGCGGCCTTGCGGATCAGGGCGGTCGTGGGGTCAAGATTCGCGGCCGGGTCGTCGCCGACCGTCAGCTGGATCAGCCCGACGGTCAGCGCGCCCATCAGGCGGCGCCCTTGAGCAGCGGGTCCAGCTTGCCCGACCGCTCCAGCGCATAGAGGTCGTCGCAGCCGCCGACATGCGTGGTGCCCACGAAGATCTGCGGCACGCTGCGCTTGCCCGCGCGCTTCGTCATCTTGTCGCGAAGCGCCGGGTCGGCGCCGACGTCGATTTCCGTATAGGACGCGCCCTTCTGGTCCAGAAGCTGCTTGGCGCGGATGCAGAAGGGGCAGGTGCGGGTGGTATAGATCTCGATGCTCATGGCGGTCCTTTTTGGTGGCTGCCCCCTATCTAGTGATCCTTGACCGCGCGTGCCAGCACCGCCACCGAAACCGGTCCCGATCCCGCCGCCAGCAGCGCCAGTGCCGCCGCGTGGATCGTGGCCCCCGACGCCATCACGTCGTCGACCAGCATCACCGGCCGCCCCGCCACGCCTGCCGCGCGACGCGGATGCACGGCCAGGGCGTCCTGCTGGTTGGCATAGCGGTCGGCCACGCCGCGATGGTCCTGCGCCTGCGTGTGGCGCACCCGCACCAGCAGGTCGGCCTGGTGATCCAGCCCCAGGGCGCGCGCCACCCGGCCCGACACCTGCGCGGATTGGTTGTACTTGCGTTTTGCCAGGCGGCGCAGGTGCAGGGGCACCGGGGCCACGATCATGCCGGGCATCGCCAATGGTGCCGCCGCCCGCGCCAGCCACGCGGCCATGGGTGGGGCCAGGTCCAGTCGGTCGCCATGCTTCAGCGCCAGGATCAGCCTGCGCGCGGTGCCGCCATAGACCATCGCCGCGCGCCCGCGCGTCCAGGGCCGCACCGTGCCCAAGCAGTCGTCGCAGACCAGCACCGTGTCCACGCCCGACCCGTCATCGGGCAGCGGCGCCCCGCAGCAATCGCAGCAGGCGCCGGTGATGAAAGCGGCCTCGGGCCAGCAGTCGGCGCACAGATGCACGGCGCCCGCGCCCCCGTCGGCCACCCCCGCGCCGCAGGACAGGCATTGGGGCGGATAGAACAGCCGCAGCGCGGCTTTCATCGCCCCCGAAAGCACCTTATGTTCCCGTCCCATGAGTGACCCCAGACCCGCCCTGACCGACCGCATCGCCCTGACCCGCCAGCGCCGCCGCGCCCAACGGGACGGCATGGTCGACCTGTTCCACCAGATCGCCGCCGACGAGATCCACGATAGGCTGGCCGAGGTTAACAGAACCTTTACGGCCCCTGCCCTGGTGACCGGTTTTCCCGACATCTGGGGCCCGCACTTTCCCGATGCGCGGGTGGTAGCGGACGACCCGGTGCTGGACCTGGAACCAGGCGCGCATGACCTGGTGATCCACGCCCTGTCGCTGCATTGGGCGGACGATCCGGTCGGGCAGATGGTGCAGTGCCGCCGCGCCCTGCGCGAGGACGGGCTGTTCATCGGCGTCCTGTTCGGCGGCCAGACCCTGTCCGAACCCCGCGCCGCCCTGGCCCAGGCCGAGGCCGAGATCACCGGCGGCCTGTCGCCCCGGATCCTGCCGATGGGAGAGATCCGCGACCTGGGCGGCCTGCTGGCCCGCGCGGGGCTGGCGTTGCCGGTGGCCGACCTGCTGCCGCAGCGCGCCAGCTATCGCGACCTGTTCCACCTGGGCCGCGACCTGCGTGCGATGGGCGAGGGCAACGCGATGGCCGCGCGCCTGCGCCGGCCCACGCCGCGCGCCGTGCTGGCCCGCGCCGCCGATCTGCTGGCCTCCCACAGTCCCGACCGCGACGATCCGTCCCGTGTCGCCGTCACCTTCGATCTGGTCTTTCTGACGGGCTGGGCGCCCTCGGACAGCCAGCCAAAGCCCCTGCGCCCCGGATCGGCCACCACCTCGCTGGCCGATGCGCTGACAAAACTCAGGAAGTCATGATGAGACCCACCCACGCGCCTGCCGACCATCCCGCGGTCAAGCCCGCCAAGACCGGCATCCTGATCGCCAATCTGGGCACGCCGGACGGCTATGACTACTGGTCGATGCGCCGCTATCTGAACGAGTTCCTGTCCGACCGCCGCGTCGTCGACGTGAACCGCCTGATCTGGCAGCCGCTGCTGCAGGGGGTGATCCTGACCAAGCGGCCGTTCAGTTCCGGCAAGAACTACAAGCTGATCTGGAACCACGAGGCGAACGAAAGCCCGCTGCTGACCATCACCAAGGCCCAGACCCGCGCGCTGGCGCAGATGGCGCATGACGAATGGGGCGATCAGGTGATGGTCGATTTCTGCATGCGCTATGGCAATCCATCGACCGGGGACGTGGTGCGGCGGATGGTCGATGCGGGCTGTCGGCGGATCGTGTTCCTGCCGCTTTATCCGCAATATGCGGGGCCGACCTCGGCCACGGCCAACGACCAGCTGTTCCGCGTCCTGATGAAAGAGACCTGGCAGCCCGCCGTGCGCACGGTCGAGCCCTATGTGAACCACCCCGACTACATCAAGGCGCTGGCCGACAGCGTGCGCCGCGCGCTGGACGGCAAGGTGCCCAAGAAGCTGGTCGCCAGCTATCACGGCATGCCCAAGCGCTATCTGATGCAGGGCGATCCCTATCACTGCCAGTGCCAGAAGACGTCGCGCCTGCTGCGCGAGGAGCTGGGCTGGCCCGAGGGGATCATCGACACGACCTTCCAGTCGGTCTTCGGCCGCGAGGAGTGGTTGAAGCCCTATACGGTCGAGCATGTGGCCGAACTGGCCAAGCAGGGCCATACCGACATCGCGGTGATCTCTCCGGCGTTCTCGTCGGACTGCATCGAGACGCTGGAGGAGATCAACGGCGAGATCAAGGAGGCCTTCGAGGAGGCCGGAGGGCACGAATTCCAGTACATCCCCTGCCTGAACGACGACCCCGCCCATATCCGCGTCATGCTGGAGGTGGTGCGCGAGAACATCGGCGGCTGGGTGCAGCCGCGCTGAGCGTCGGCGCGTTCACGCCAAGTTGGGTTTGATCCGGTGCGAGGCATTGGATAGGACTAGGCCATGTGCGCGAGGAGAGTGGCCGGAACATGAAGAAAATCAACGCGCTTGCGATTCTGGGCCTGATCGTGCTGGGTGCGTGCGGCCCACGCAACCTGGCGCCTGCGCCGATGGCCATGCCCATGGACCCGGCCGCGGTGGCGGCCCCGGTGGTCGACGACAACGCGGCCATCGCGGGGCGGGTGCTGCAGCAGATCAACACGCTGCGCGGCAACATCGGCCTGTCCCCGCTGCAGCCCAGCCCCGCGCTGGAGGCGGCGTCGCTGGTCCATTCGCGTGACATGTCGGCCCAGAACCGGGCCTGGCACTGGGGGTCGGACGGATCGTCGCCCCTGGACCGGGCGCAGCGTCAGGGGTTCGGCGGAGAGATCATCGGCGAGAACATCTCGGAGACCTACGAGAACGAGATCGAGACGCTGGCCGCATGGATGTCCACGCGCGACACCCGCGACGTGATCATGGACCCGACCGCGACGCAGCTGGGCTTTGCCTGGTTCAAGGAGCCGTCGGGCAAGGTCTGGTGGACGCTGCTGACCGGACGCTAGGCCTCGGGCGGCCCCCATGCGGGGCCGCAACCGTCGCGGGGGTCAGGGATAGATGACGACCGGCGTGCCGGGCATCAGCATCGCATAGATTTCCTGGATTTCCTCGTCGGTGACGGCGATGCAGCCGGCCGTCCAGTCGCGCTGGCGCGGGAACAGGTTGTTGCCCTGGGGTCCGCGGCCGTGGATGAAGATGTCGCCGCCCGGATCCATGCCGTACTGCTCGGCGAAGGCGCGGTCGTTGGGGTTCGGATACGAGATGCCCACCGACAGGTGGAACGCGCTGCGCGGGTTGAAGCGGTCGATGTAATAGACGCCTTCGGGGGTCTTGCCGTCGCCCGAGAACTGCTTGTGCCCCACCGGCTGGTTGCCCAGGCTGATGTCATAGGACCGGACCGGCGTGCTGCCGCTGAACAGGTGCATGCGACGCTGACCCTTGTTCACCTGCACCTGGGTGATCGGCGGCCCGGAATAGCGCTGGAACTTGCTGGGTTGCTGCGGCTTTCCACAGGCAGCCAGCAGGGCCAGCATCGAAATCGTGAACGTCCGACGGGTGGTTCTGATCATCACTGCCTCTGAAGCGTTTTTGATTTTTTATGGGCCCGGAATATCACGGATACACCATGCCTGCCTAGCGGTGCGTTAACGCCGCCACCAGTTCGACATGCGGGGAAAACCGGAACTGGTCGACCACCCACAGTCGATCGATGCCATAGCCGGCATCGGCCAGAATCCGCGCATCCTTGGCAAAACTGACCGGGTCGCAGGACACGGCCGCCACCACCGGGACGCGAGCGGTGGCGATCTGACGCATCTGCGCCTCGGACCCGGCGCGGGGCGGGTCGATCACGATCGCGTCAAACCGGGACAGTTCATCGGGCATCAGCGGCCTGCGGGCCAGATCGCGGACCTCGGTCGTGACATGGTTCAGGCCGGACGTGGCCCGCCACGCCGAATCAAGGGCGGACAAGGGTGCGGCCAGCCCCTCGACCGCATGGACGGAGGCCCGTTCCGCCAAAGGCAGCGTGAAGGTCCCGCAGCCCGCGAAAAGATCGGCGACCTTTGACGCGCCCGCCACGGTGTCGCGCACCGCAGCCAGCAGTGCGACCTCGCCCTGGGCTGTGGCCTGCAGGAAGGCACCGGGCGGGGGGACGACATGCGCGCGCCCCATCGGCAGGGCGGGCGCGCGGCGGGTGATGGCCTGGCCATCCCAGTCCAGCCGCGCCATATCGCCCTCGTCCGCGAGGGCGGCCAGAGCCTGGAACAGCGCAGGGTCCATCGGCTTGCCGCCACGCACGGCGACGTCCAGCCCGGCCGGACCATGGATGACGACCAGCGACAGTTCCGCCGCGCGCGACGCCCCGGCGATGACGATGCGGCGCAGCAGCGGCAGCGCGGACAGGATCTGCGGGCGCAGCACGTGGCATTCGGTCAGATCGACGATCACGTCGGATGCGCGGCCATGAAACCCCACGGTCGCACCCTTCTTCGTGCGCCGCCCCGACAGCACGGCCCTGCGGCGGCTGTTCGGCGCCGACACGTGGACCTGCGGCAGAGGCGCAGTGATCCCCTGGGCCGCCAGCGCGGTCAGCACGACCTGGGTCTTCCAGGCGGTGGTGAAGGCGTCGGTCGCGTGCATCAGCGAACAGCCCCCGCAGGCGCGGTAATGGCCGCAGACGGGGCGGATGCGGTCCGGGGACGCGGTGACGATGCGCGGGGCGGCGATGCGGCCGTCCAGGGCCTCGCCCTCGACGACCTCTCCGGGCAGGACCAGGGGGGCCAGCGCGCGGGCGTCGCCCGACAGGGCCACGCCGTCGCCCTTGCGGCCAAGCCGCTCGATCGTCCATTGGGTCATTCGGCAGCCTCTTCGGTGCCCAGGAAACCGCCCGACTGGCGGTTCCAGTAGCGGGCATAGCGGCCGTCGCGGGCCAGCAGGTCGTCATGACCGCCCTGTTCGACGATGCGCCCGTCCTCGATCACCAGAATGCGGTCCAGTTCGGCGATGGTGGACAGTCGGTGCGCGATGGCCAGCACGGTCTTGCCGCGCATGGCGCGGGTCAGGGCATCCTGGACCTGGGCCTCGACCTCGCTGTCCAGCGCACTGGTCGCCTCGTCCAGGACCAGGATCGGCGCGTCCTTGAGGAAGGCGCGGGCGAGGGCGATGCGCTGGCGCTGGCCGCCCGACAACTTGACGCCGCGTTCGCCCAGATAGGCGTCGTACCCGGTGCGGCCCGCGTAATCCTCCAGCGTCAGGATGAAGTCATGCGCCTCGGCCGCCTTGGCGGCGGCCACGACCTCGTCCTGCGTTGCGTCGGGGCGACCGTACAGGATGTTGTCGCGGGCGGATCGGTTGAACATGGCGGTGTCCTGGGTGACCATCGCCACCTGGCGGCGCAGGCTTTCCTGGGTCACATCGCGCAGGTCGTGGCCGTCGATGCGGATGGTGCCCCGTTCAACGTCGTAGAGCCGCAGCAGCAGGCCGACCAGCGTGGTCTTGCCCGCGCCGGACGCGCCGACGATGCCGATCTTCTCTCCGGCCGGGATGGTCAGGGTCAGGTCGCGGATGCCGCCCGCGTCGCGGCCATAGGCGAATTCGACATGGTCGAACTCGATCCGGCCCTGCACGCGCGACAGGGTCCGGGCGCCGGGGCGGTCGGTCAGGGCATGGGGCGGGGACAGGGTCTTCATCCCGTCCTCGACCTCTCCGATGCTGCCCCACATGCCCATCAGGGCCATGCTGACCCACCCGGTCATCTGCGACAGGCGCATGGCGATGGCACCGCTGGCGGCGACATCGCCCACGGTCGCGGTGCCGTCGCGCCACAGCAGGATCGCGCCGCCGACCAAAATCACCGGCAGGATCCCCGCCACGACCATCAGCGACAGCCGGAACCAGGTCGAGACGACGCCGAAATCCAGCGCGCGTTCGCGGAACCCCGCCATCGCGCCCAAGGCGGCCTGATCCTCATGCTGGGCATGGGCGAACAGCTTGACCGTCTTGATGTTGGTGATGGTGTCGACGACCTGTCCGGTGACATTAGCCCGCGCCGATGCGCGCGCGCCCGATTTCGCGCGGATGCGCGGCAGGAAGAACCGGATCAGCGCGAAATAAGCCGCCAGCCAGACCAGCAGCGCCACCGCGCCCCAGCCATCGACGGCCAGCAGGAAGGCCGCCGATCCCAGCACGGATGCCAGGGCGAATGCGACGACGTTCACCATTTCGGATGCGACATCGGTCACCGCGCGCGCGGTCTGCATCTGCTTTTGCGCCAGCCGCCCGGCAAAGTCGTTGTCGAAGAAGGTGACCGCATGTCCCATCGTCCAGCGATGCAGGCGCGACAGCACCAACGGCAGGATGTTCGGTCCGATGATCACGTTCGAGCTGGCCGTGGACAGGCCATAGATCGCCGGGCGCACCACCAGGAAGAACCCCGCGAACAGCGCGACCAGGCCCCAGTTCTGGTCCCAGAAGACGCCGGGCGCGCTGGTCGTGACCGCATCGACGACCATCCCCAGCAGCAGCGCCGAGACGACATCCGCCACCCCGCCCAGGGCGGAGGCGATGGCGGCAAAGCCCAACCCCGGCCAGGCGCCCGACAGGCACCAGCGGAAGAAGGCCATCAGCGTGGCGGGCGGCGCGCCCTCGGCCGGGCGAAAGGCGTCGACCATGCGGCCGAAGCGGGTGTGCAGGCTCATTCGTCGTCCTTCCCGGCCAAGCGGGCCGCGTCGATCAGGGCAGGGGCGGGCAGGGTGAAGGCCGACGCGATCCACGCCTCCTCCGCGGCCTTCAGGGCCCGTCCCAAGGCAGGCCCCTGCAGCGGGGCCAGGTCGGCTGCGGCCACGGGCAGGGGGGACCGGGTCGCCCGCGCGATGCGGGCCTGCCAGTCGGGGGGCAGCGGGTGGCCGTCGGCGGCCATCAGGGCGGCATGGTCGGTCGCGGCATCCGCGCCCAGGTGCCACGCTGCGCGGTCCAGCGA
>NZ_JXYF01000014.1:0-1273 GCF_000967735.1 Paracoccus sp. S4493 | reverse complement strand
TGAGGTGCCCCCCGAAAACTGGACACTGACGTAAGCTTTGAATTGCTGTCTGCTGATCTTCACCAAGGAGGAGATCGAAGATGTCGAAACGAAAACAGCATGCCCCTGAGTTCAAGGCGAAGGTGGCGCTGGAAGCGCTGAGAGGCGAGGCGACCGTGTCGGAGCTGGCGAGCCGGTTCGGCGTGCATCCAACGATGATCAATCAATGGAAACGTGCGCTGCTGGATGGCGCGTCCGGTGTCTTCGAACGCGGCAGCCGCAAGGCACCCGTCATCGATGAAGACCAGGTCAGGGATCTGCATGCCAAGATCGGAGAGCTGGCGGTGGCCAACTCTTTTTTGGAAAGAAAGCTCAAGCCCTGGGGCGGGAAGTGAGGCGCGCCATGATCGAACGCGACCATCCTGACCTGTCGATCGGCCAACAGTGCGCGCTTCTGTCGGTACCGCGGTCGTCGTTCTACTATTCGCCGCGGGGAGAGACGGAGCAGAACCTTGCGCTGATGCGGCTGATCGATGTGCAGTTCCTCGAGACACCGTTCTTTGGCGTCCGCCAGATGACCTGGCACCTGCGCAACGAAGGCCATGCGGTGAACGAGAAGCGCGTCCGTCGGCTCATGCGCCTGATGGGATTGATGCCGATCTATCAGAAACCCAACACCAGCAGGCCGGCGAAGGGGCACAAGACCTACCCCTATCTGCTGCGGGGTCTGCGGGTAGACAGGCCAAACCAGGTCTGGTGCGTGGACATCACCTACCTGCCAATGCGCCGCGGGTTCCTCTATCTGGTGGCGATCATGGATTGGCATACCCGGATGGTTCTGTCGTGGCGGATCTCGAACACGCTGGACGCGGACTTCTGCGTCGAGGCGCTGAACGAGGCCATCTATCGGTTTGGACCGCCGGACATTATGAACAGCGATCAAGGGTCGCAGTTCACATCCTTTGCCTGGACAGACCGCCTGCGCCGCTCGGGCGTCCGCATCTCGATGGATGGCAAGGGTCGCTACCTGGACAACATCTTCATCGAGCGCCTGTGGCGGACGCTGAAATACGAGTGCGTCTACCTCCACGCATGGGATACCGGATCGCACGCACGCGCCGGTGTCCGCAACTGGATGGAATTCTACAATCACCGCCGCCCGCACAAAGCCTTTGGCGGACAACCACCAGCGGTGGTCTACTCGCTGGAAATCGAAGCAACACAACCCGATCAGCAGGAGCAGATCAGAGCTTAAAAAGCGCCAGATCCTGTCCAGGGAATGGGGAGCACCTCA
>NZ_JXYF01000013.1:0-929 GCF_000967735.1 Paracoccus sp. S4493 | reverse complement strand
TTTTTGGAAAGAAAGCTGAAACCCTGGGGCGGGAAGTGATGAGGCACTGGAACGCCATTGGTCCGAGAGACGATGCCGAACGGCATGGTCGAACGCGACCATCCGGACCTGTCGATCGGCCGGCAGTGCGCTCTGCTACAGGTCCCTCGTTCGTCGTTTTACCATATGCCGCAGGGTGAGACGGACCAGAACCTCGCGTTCGCCATGGCCCTCGAACCAGTGGCGGCCACATGGCTCACTGCGGTTGATCGACGTGCGGTTCCTCGACACGCCTTTCCTTGGCGTCCGTCAGATGACCTGGCACCTGCGCAGTTGCAGGGACCGGGGCCCCAGTGGGGCCGCGTAAGCCCGAAAACGGCCACAAGGTGAACGAAAAGCGCATACGTCGGCTTATGCGCCTGATGGGTCTGATGCCGATCCACCAGAAGCCCAATACCAGCCGGCCGACGAAGGGACACAAGACCTACCCCTATCTGGCTCGCGCGGCCTGCGTGCGGACCGGCCAAATCAGGTTTGGTGTGTGGACATCACCTATCTGCCGATGCGTCGCGGCGCTCGGCATGGCCTCGGACCGGTGGCGGCTCATGCCTCGCTCTCCCTGGTGGCGATCATGGACTGGCACACCCGCATGGTCCTGGCGTGGCGGATCTCGAACATCGAGCCATGGTCCGCCACTGGTCCGAGGACCATGGCGAGGGGACGCCGACTTCTGCGTCGAGGCGCTGAACGAGGCCATCTATCGGTTCGGACCGCCGGACATCATGACCATGGAGCATGGTCGCGCCATCGGTCCAAGCGGCCATGCGACGCCAAGGGTCCCAGTTCACGTCGTTTGCCTGGACAGACCGCCTGCGACGGTCGGGCGTCCGCATCTCGATGGATGGCAAAGGCGTTCGCAAGCGCACCCTCGACAACATCTTCATCGAGCG
>NZ_JXYF01000012.1:0-336 GCF_000967735.1 Paracoccus sp. S4493 | reverse complement strand
TTCAGCTTTCTTTCCAAAAAAGGGTTGGCCACCGCCAGTTCCCTGAGCTTGGCATGCAGATCCCGGACCTGATCCTCATCGATCACCGGCGCCTTGCGGCCACCGCGTTCAAAGACACCGGACGCGCCATCGAGCAACGCGCGTTTTCATTGATTGATCATCGTCGGATGCACGCCGAACCGGCTCGCCAGCTCCGACACGGTCCCCTCGCCTTTCAGCACCTCAAGTGCCACCTTCGCCTTGAACCCAGGGGCGTGCCGCTTTCGTCTCGACATCGTCGATCTCCCTCGTGATGAAGATCAGCAGACAGCAAAAACAGAGCTTACGTCAGTGCCC
>NZ_JXYF01000011.1:0-456 GCF_000967735.1 Paracoccus sp. S4493 | reverse complement strand
GATCGGCATCAGCCCCATCAGGCGCATAAGCTGACGTATGCGCCTTTCGTTCACCTTGTGGCCGTTTTCGGGCTTGCGCGGCCCCACTGGGGCCACGGTCCCTGCAACTGCGCAGGTGCCAGGTCATCTGACGGACGCCAAAGAAAGGCGTGTCGAGGAACTGCACGTCGATCAGCCGCATCAGCGCGAGGTTTTGGTCCGTTTCACCCTGCAGCGTATAGTAAAACGACGACCGAGGGATCGACAGCAGAGCGCACTGCTGGCCGATCGACAGGTCCGGATGGTCGCGTTCAACCATGCCGCGCCTCACTTCCCGCCCCAAGGCTTCAGCTTTCTTTCCAAAAAAGAGTTGGCCACTGCCAGCTCTCCGATCTTGGCATGCAGATCCCGGACCTGATCCTCATCGATCACCGGCGCCTTGCGGCCACCGCGTTCAAAGACACCGGACGCGCCATC